>DATHEV010000844.1:0-2901 GCA_035318405.1 Iamia sp. | reverse complement strand
AACTACGGCGGCCGCACCGAGATCGTCGACGCCTGCCGGCGGCTGGTCGAGGCCGGCGTGCCGGCGTCGGAGATCACCGAGGAGCGGCTCTCGGCCGAGATGTACGCCCCCGACATGCCCGATCTCGACCTGGTGATCCGCACCTCCAGCGAGAACCGCACGTCGAACTTCTTCCCGTGGCAGGCCACCTACGCCGAGCTGGTGTTCATGGACACCCTGTGGCCCGACTTCCGCGAGGGCCACCTCTACTCCGCCGTCGCCGAGTACCAGGCCCGCCGCCGTCGCCTCGGTGCCGCGACCGCCGGCCCGCGGATCTGACGCCCACGAGGTGCCAGGCACCATGTGGGCGTCGGTACCGGTGATCGCCACACATCCACCTCCCACATGGTGCCTGGCACCTCGTGGGATGGTCGCTCCGACTGGCCGGGGGCGGGGGGGACCTCGGTACGCTCCTGCCATGACCCCGGCCGATCTCGCGGTGCTCCTCGGCCTCCCGGACCTGGCTGCCGGTCTCGCCGCCGTCGAGGACGCCCTCGACCGGGCGATCGTGGTCGAGCGGGACGAGATCGAGTCACCGGCCCGGCGCGTCGTGCTCGGCGGGGGCAAGCGCCTGCGCCCGGCCCTGGCCATCGCCTGTGCGGCGGCGGCCACCGGTGGTGGCGACGAGCTGGGCGTCGACCCTGCCGTCGTGGCCGGGGCGACAGCCGTCGAGCTGGTCCAGGCCGGCTCGCTGGTGCACGACGACATCATGGACGAGGCCGGCGAGCGCCGGGGCGTCCCCACGATCAACGCCGTCGAGGGCCCCAACCAGGCGCTGCTCGTCGGTGACTTCCTCCTCGCCCGGGCCGGCCAGCTGGCCGCCGGGGTCAGCCAGCAGGTCGCCGCCTTCCTGGCCAACGCCATCGCCGACCTCTGCATCGGGCAGTCGGCCGAGGCGGCCACGATCTTCGACCCGGACCGCAGCATCCCGGCCTACGAGGCCTCGATCGCCGGCAAGACCGCCGCCCTGTTCCGCTCGGCCTGCGAGATCGGCGCCGCCTCGGCGAGCGCCTCGCCCGAGGCCGTGGCCGCGGTCGGCGCCTACGGCACCGCCTTCGGCATGGCCTTCCAGGTGATCGACGACGTGCTCGACGTCGTCTCCACCGCCGAGGCGCTGGGCAAGCCGGTCGGCAACGACATCCGCGAGGGCGTCTACAGCCTGCCCGTGCTGCTCGCCCTCGATGGCCCGGACGGCCAGGCCCTGCGCTCCCGTCTCGGCTCGGCGCCCACCGAGGAGGACGTGGCCCACGCCCTCACCCTGGTGCGCTCGAGCGCCGGCGTCGCCGCCGCCCTGGACGCGGCCCGGGACCACAACGACGCGGCCGTGGCCGCCCTCGCCGCCCTGCCCGGCGGTCCGGTGGTCGACGGGCTGGCCCGTCTGCCCGACGCCTACCTCGACTGGGTGCTCGAGGACAAGGCCCCCGGCCTGGCGGTCTCGACCGGTCGTTGATCCAGCTCGGTCACTCGGTGCCTGGCACCGAGTGACCGCCGGCCGGACCACGAGGTGCCAGGCACCTCGTGGTCCTCGAGCGGCCTTGACGCCGTACCCTCGGATGCTGTGAGCATCGCGACGCGCAAGGGCGACGACGGCACCACCGGGCTGCTCTACGGCGGCCGGGTCCGCAAGGACTCGGCCCGGCCCGAGGCCTACGGCCAGGTCGACGAGGCCCAGGCGTTCCTGGGCGTGGCCCGGGCGGCCACCTCGCCCGGTTCCGAGATCGACACCGTGCTCGTGTCGCTCCAGCGGGACCTGTGGGTGCTGATGGCCGACCTGGCCACCGACGAGTCGAACCGGCACAAGCTGGTGGCGGGGACGTCGCTGGTGTCGGCCGCGATGGTGGCCCGGCTCGACGAGCTGCTGGCCGACTACGAGACCCGCTTCGAGATGCCTCGGGAGTTCGTCGTCCCCGGCGGCACCGTCGTCGGCGCCCACCTCGACGTGGCCCGCACCGTCGTGCGCCGGGCCGAGCGGGTCGCCGTCGCCCTCGCCCCCGAGAGCACCGACGCCCTGGCCTACCTCAACCGCCTGTCCGACCTGCTCTGGGCCCTCGCCCGCTGGCAGGACGGCACCTCCCTGACCGCCCGCTCGTCACCCCCGCAAGGATCCACCTGATGGCTGCCCGCCCCGTGACCCCGACCACCGCCGGCAAGGTGCCGGCCCGGACCGACCTGGTCGTGGCGGGTGTCCGCGCCGACCGGCTCGACGACGACCTGGCCGCGGCCGGGGTCAGCGCCGCCTTCGCCGAGGCCTCGTCGTTCACCGGCAAGGACGGGGCGTCCCTGCTGGCGCCGGGCGCCACGGACAAGGCCCCGGACGTCCTGGTCGTCGGGCTCGGCGCCGCCGCCGACGTCGACGCCAACCGGCTGCGCCGCGCGGCCGGCACCGCCGGACGCCGGGCCACCCGCCACGGGCGGGTCGCGGTGACGCTGGGCGATCTCGCCGCCGACGGGGTCTCGCCCGAGGCTGCGACCCAGGCCGTGACCGAGGGCTGGGTGCTGGGCGCCTACCGCTTCGACGAGCACCGGTCGAAGCCCACCGAGTCGAAGGTCGCGTCGGTGGTCGTCACCGGTGGGACCAGCAAGGCGGCCAAGACCGCCCTCGCCCGTGGCCTCACCGTCGCCGGCGCCGTGACCCTCGCCCGCGACCTCGTCAACGAGCCCGGTGGCTCGCTCCTCCCGGCGCAGCTGGCCGATCGGATCAAGGCGGTCGGAGCCGAGTCGGGCCTCAAGGTCCGCGTCGACACGCCCGCCCAGATGAAGCGCAAGGGCCTGGGCGGCGTGCTGGGCGTGGCCCAGGGGGCCACCAACGAGCCCCGCTTCGTCGAGATCGGCTACGAGCCCAAGGGGACGGCGAAGGGTCAC
>DATHEV010000843.1:0-6652 GCA_035318405.1 Iamia sp. | reverse complement strand
GCCAGCCGGTGGGCGATCGGCTGCGGGCCGTCGGCGCCGAGCTCGACGCCGACGTCTGGTTCGGCGTCCCCGCCGCCGAGCAGCACCGCTGCGCCGACATCATCTGGGACCCGGCCTGGACGATCCCCGTCGTCCCGTCCTTCGACGGGTTCGAGGGCGACCGCCTGATGAACGCCCTCGCCCACCTCAACCCGCCCGGGTACTCGTCGGTCGGCCTGGTCAACACGCCGGCGTGGCGAGCGCTGCCGCTGGGCTCGACGAGCGGGCACGCCTCGGCCTCGGGGCTCGCCCGGGTCTACGCCGCCCTCCTCGAGCCCGACCGCCTCCTCTCCCCCGACCTGCTGGCCCACGCCACCGCCCCCCGGGCGACGGGCCTCTGCCCCATCCTCGACGACCAGGTCACCTACGGCCTCGGCTTCCAGCCCACCACGGCGCGCCGCCCCCTCGGGCCCAACCCGCGGAGCTTCGGGCACTACGGCAGCGGCGGCGCCCTGGGCTTCGCCGACCCGGACGCCGGGATCGCCTTCGGGTACGTGATGAACCACGTCATCCCCCGCTGGCAGAGCGCGCGCAACCGAGCACTGGTCGAGGCCGTGTACGCGTCCGTCGCGTCCACCCGATAGGCGATCGGCCTCGGCCCGACGGGGGGGTGCGGAGTACGGTGGCCGGCCTATGGCCCGCCGGATCGACATCGAGCTGACCAGTGCCCGCGACGACGGGACCTGGACCTGGCGCGCCGCAGGGGCGCGCGAGCCCAAGGGGGTGGTCGAGGCGAGCAAGCTCCCCGGCACGCCCACGCCGGGCGACCAGCTGCGGGTCGAGGTGGAGATCGGCCTCGACGGCACCGAGATCACCGCCGTGCTGCCCGCCAAGGAGAAGGCCCGCAAGGAGCCCGAGCGGCTCGAGCTGATGGGCCGCGAGCTGACCGACGACGAGCTCGTCACCAGCAAGCTGGTCGGCAAGCGCGGCGGACGCCGCGACCGTGACGACGACGACCGCCGTGGTGGGCGCGGCGGCCCCGGCGGCCGACCCGGCGAGCGGGGTCGAGGCGGTCCCGGAGGCCCGGGTGGCCGCGGTGGTCCTGGTGGCCGCGACGGTCGACCCGGCGGAGGTGGCGGTCGTGACGGTCGTCCCGGCGGCGGTGGTGGCCCCGGCGGCGACCGCGGTCGCCACCCGCGCGACGGTGCCTCCCGGGGCGCCGGTCCTGGTGGCTCCGGCGATCGTGGCCCGCGCCGCGACGGTCCTGGGGCCGGTGGCGGAGGCCGGGGCGAGCGCCCCGATCGTCCCCGTCGGCGCCCGGTCGACGAGAAGCCGCGCCCCAAGCGGCTGCGGGCCCAGCGCAACCACCGGCGGGCCGTCCTCGACACCCTCGAGGCCCACGAGCGCCCCATCGCCGACGAGGTCCTGAAGGGCGGCATCCCCGCCGTCCGCCAGGCCGTCGAGAAGCAGAACGCCCAGGCGCGCGCCGAGGGGCGCCCCGAGGTCGACGCCGCCCAGCTGGAGGCGCTCGCCGAGCGCATGCTCCCCCGCCTGCGCGCCGCCGAGTGGCGTGACCGGGCCGACGCCGCCCTGGCCGACATCGACGAGCTCGACCTGCGTGACCTGCGCACCGTGGTCGTGGCGGCCGACTCCGGCGCCAAGGACGACGAGGCCAAGGCGCTGCTCGCCCAGCTGCGGGAGGGTCTCGAGCGTCGCATCGAGGCCGACCACGCCGCCTGGCTGGCCGAGATGGTCCAGCTGCTCGACGACGGCCGGGTCGTGCGGGCCCTCCGGGTCAGCTCCCGGCCCCCCAAGGCCGGCGCCCCGCTGCCTCCCGACCTCGCCACCCGGATGATCGAGAGCGCCGCCGCCTCGCTCACCGCCGACACCTTCGCCGACCGGTGGGAGACGGTGCTCGACGCGCTGTCGCTCTCCCCCATCCACGCCCGGGTCGCCCCGGCGTCGATCCCGGCCGAGCCCACCGACGAGCTCAAGGCCACCGTCGCCGGCTTCGGCGAGCGGGTCCCGCTCGTCGCCCAGGCCTTCGGCGTCGAGCCCACCGCCGCCCCCCGTCGTCCCCGCCGGGGCGGCCCGCCGCGCGGCAAGGCCGGTGCCGGTGCCGGTGGCGGCGGTGGCGGTGGTGGCCCACGTGGTGGCGGTGCGCCCAAGGGCGGGCCCGGCAGCGGCGCTCGCTCGCCGCAGGGCAAGAAGCCCGTGCCCCCTCCCCCGCCGACGGCCGACGCCGCTCCGGCTCCGGTCGAATCGGCCCCCGTGGGTGACACCGATGTCGCCGCCGAGGCCACCGAGGCCCCGGCCGAGGCGGTCGTGCCGACCACCCCCGAGCCCGCCGCCGACCCGGTCGAGGCCACCACTCCCCCGGTCGAGCCCGCCGAGGATCCCACCCCGGCGCCCGAGGCCCCGGTGGCCGACGAGCCCGCACCGGCGCCTGTCGCCGAGGACCCGGCGCCCGTCGCCGAGGACCCGGCGCCCGTCGCCGAGCCTGAGCCGCCCGCACCGGCGCCCGAGGCCGAGGAGCCGGTGCCTGCCGCCGAGCCGGAGCCGGAGGGTGCTGCTCCTGAGGCGCCCGAGGCCCACGTGGCCGAGCCCGCACCGGAGCCCGTGGCCGAGGAGCCGACGCCCGAGCCGGAGGCCGCTGCTCCTGAGGCGCCCGCGGCCCAGGCCGAGCCCACACCGGAGCCCGAGGTGCCCGCCGCGGCCGATGCGGCTGAGGACGAGTCCGCGACCTGACCTCGAGCGACGAGGTGACCGAACGGCCCCTAGGAGCCGTTCGCTCACCACGTCGCGGGACGCGGGGTCACCACGTCGCGGTCTTGGGTGGTTCTTGACCGAGCGGTCTAGTGTCCGGCCCATGGTCGAGTACGAGCTCGACGGCCATGTCGCCGTCATCACCATCAAGCGTCCCGAAGCCCGCAACGCGGTCAGCACCGCCGTCGCCCAGGGCATCGAGGCGGCCATCGACAAGCTGGAGGAGGACCCCGAGGCCTGGGTCGGGATCATCACCGGCGGCCAGACCGAGAAGGGCTGGATCTTCTGCGCCGGGGCCGACCTCAAGCAGATGGCCACCGACCCGGGCGGCATGTCCACCAAGAAGGGCGGGTTCGCCGGGTTCGTCACCCGCGAGCGCACCAAGCCCGTGATCGCCGCCGTCGACGGCCCGGCCCTGGCCGGTGGCACCGAGATCGTCCTGGCCTGCGACATGGTGGTGGCGTCCAGGACGGCCGTGTTCGGCATCCCCGAGGTCAAGCGCAACCTGGTCGCCGCGGCCGGCGGGCTGTTCCGCCTGCCCCGCAAGATCCCCCGCAACATCGCCATGGAGCTGGCCCTCACCGGCCGTCTCGACTTCCCGGCCGAGCAGGCCCACCACTTCGGCCTGGTCAACCACCTGGCCGAGGAGGGCCACGCCCTCGAGCGGGCCAAGGAGCTGGCCGCCCAGGTCTGCACCGCCGCCCCGCTGGCCGTGGCCGAGAGCCGCAAGATCGTCATCGAGGCCACCGACCAGCCCGACGAGGTCGGCTGGAGGATGTCGGCCGAGGGCATCGCCAAGATGTTCGGCACCGAGGACTTCGGCGAGGGCCTCACCGCCTTCGCCGAGAAGCGCGACCCGGTCTGGAAGGGCAGGTAGCGCTAGGCGATCGTCGGGATGACGTCGTGCTCGTGGAGGAGCTCGGCCAGGCCCGGTACGAGGACCTGCTCGGCGACGTCGCCGAGGGGGACCCAGCGGGCGTCGCGGGCATCGTCGCCGGCGACGGGGTCGCCCCGGTCCATCAGGTGGACGCGGTGGACGAGCACGACGAAGTGGCCGATCTCGCCGATGTCCTCGCGCGCCGCCATGAGCTCGCCGCAGGCGCCCTCGAGGCCGGTCTCCTCGAACAGCTCGCGGGTCACGGCCTCGGCCAGCGTCTCGCCTTCCTCGACGTGGCCGCCGGGGAGGGCCCAGAGGCCGGCGTAGGGCTCGGTGCCCCGCTGGACGAGGAGGAGGTCGTCGGCGTCGGTGACGACCGCAGAGACGCCGAGGACGGGCAGCGGGCGGCTCACGCCGGCTCCTCGGCCGGAGCCGGGGCCGGGACGGTCCGCAGGTCCTTGTGGACGAGGATGGCCCGGGCGGTGAGGCCGAAGCGCTCGAAGTAGTTCTTGCTGTTCCGCATGCCCGGCAGCACGAGGGCGTCGATCCCCCGGCAGTCGTGGGCGCGGGCCCAGGCGATGAGCTCCTCCATCAGCGCCCCACCCAGGTTGACCGCCCGGAAGCCGGGCTCGACGTAGACGTCGCTGACCACGGCGATCGACGTGCCGTCGCCGAGCAGCTCGCGGTGGGCGGCGGCGTAGGCGGCGGGGGCGCCGGCGTAGAGCCCGATCAGCACGATGCCGGCGTCGCTGGCGGCCTCGGTGAGGTCGGCGACGAGGGTGGCCGGCAGCGGATCGGGGCGACCGTGGAGGAGCTGCCACATGGGCCCACCCCGCTCCTCCCCGAGCTCGGCTCGCGCCAGCTCGGCCAGGCGCACCAGCTCGGGGAGGTCGTCCTCGGTGGCGACCCGCACCTCCTCCACGGGGGTGCTATCCGGCCTGGAGCTGGGCGATGCGGTTGAGGATCGTCTTGCGGCCCCGACCGGCGGCCTCGTAGGCCCGCACGGCCTCGAGCTCGTCGGCTCCGAGGGCCCGGAGCCGGGGGACGACCTGGCTGGCGGCCAGGCTGTCGTAGTCGGGGATGGCCAGGGCGGCGGCATCCAGCTCGACCAGGTCCTCGGCGGGCTCGGGGACCAGCTCGACGACGGGGGCCGGGGCCGGCTCGGAGTCGGCCGTCGGGGTGGTGGACGTCGAGGAGGACGAGGCCGGCCGGGGCACCAGGCCCAGATCGGCCAGCACCGTCTCGACCTGCTCCTGGACCGGTCCCAGTCGCTTGCTCGCCTCGACCTGGCCCTGCTGGACGGCGAACTGGCCGACCATCTTGGCCATCGTCACCTGGTTCTTGCCCCGCTCCACGAACTTGGGGAGCAGCCCCCGGGCCTCGAGCGCAAACCCCAGCGGGGCGTACACGAACAGGTCGAGCGCGGCCTCGACCGACGGCTTCCGTTCCTCGCTCACCACGTCATCCTCCCAGACCCCTCCGACCACCCGAAATCAGGAGAGACGAGGCCCTGGCGAGGCCACGACACGAGACGACCGGATCTCCCGCGAGGTGCAGGCCGCCCGGCGCAGCCGCTGGGGGGTGTGGGGGGCGCAGCCCCCCACAGAGGAGTCGTGTCTGCGAGGAACGAGCCGACCGACTCCGGGGAGACCTTCAGCGCGAGCGCAGCGAGCACGATCAGTTCGAGGAAGGAAGCGAGCGCAGCGAGCTTCCTGACGAGAGACCTACACGCAATCCAGGCAGTACTGGAGGTCGGCGTCGGCGAGCTGGCTGGGGGGCTTGACGAGGAAGCACGACTGGCAGGTGAACTCGCCGGGGCGCTTGGGCTGGACGCGGCCGCCGGGCTCGGCCGGCGTGGTGTCGACGACGGGGGTGTCCTCGTCGTCGTCATCGTCGTCGTCGTTGGCCGCGATGCGGTCCTTGAGGATCTGGTCGAGGTCCTCCTCGACGTCGTCGGGGTCGGGCTCGTCCTCGTCCTCCTCCTCGTCGTCGCTGTCGGCCTTGGCCTTGCCCTTGGTGACGGCCGCCGCGGGCTCGGCCTCGACGACGGCGGCGTCCTCGTCGTCCTCCTCGGCGAGGACATCGTCGATGACGACATCGGCGTCGACGACGATGTCGTCCTCCTCGTCGATGTCCTCCTCGTCGATGTCGACCTCGTCCTCGTCGAGCTCGTCGGAGTCGATGTCGACGTCGTCGTCGGCGGTCGGGTCTTCGTCAGCCATGGGGTCCTTCGGCAGCCTTGCGGGTTGGGCGATCGCGGCGGATCATAGGCCGCGCCTCGCCCGTTGCAACGCACCCGGGGCCGGGTGCGACGTGGCGTCCGTCATGCCCGGGCGCCGGGCCCCTCCCTAGCCGTCGGCGACGGTCGTCGTCGAGCCCGGATCGGTCTCGTCCGTGGGCGCCGCCGGTACGGCCTCCGCCGCGCCCTCCAGGTCCGACGCATCGAGCTGGCTGCCGGCCGGGGCGTCGAGGACCTCGACGGTGCGGACCTTCCACTCGCCCTCGACCCGGACCATCCCCAGCTCGACCCGCAAGGTGTCGGTGATGGGCTGGGGGCTGAGGTTGTTGGCGATGGTCTGGTCGGCGGTGAAGAACACGACGCCGGTGTCGCCGCTGAAGCTCTGGACGTAGATGTCGCGGATCTCGCTGCGGCTGGTGGCCTGGGCGTCGCGGAGCTGGGAGCGGATCTCCTCGTCGTAGAAGCGGTCGGCCTCCTCGGCGAAGTCGCCGGTGGCGAAGTCCACGATCCGGTCGAAGTCGGCGTCGATGGTGCCGGCGTCGAAGTTGGTGAGGGCGATGGCGAACTCGCGCCCGGCGGTGCGCATGTCGATGACCTCGGGGGCCAGCCCGTCCTTGGTGGTGGCCTGGGAGTCGGCCGACCTCCAGGCCAGGCCGAAGCCGATGGTGCCCAGGAGCCCGAGGACGGCGAGGACCTTCCAGACGGTCCCGGCCGAGGGCAGCGGGCTGGCCGCGCCCCGCGAGCGGCGCGTCGGCGGGAGCGGCGTCCCCTCCGCGGGGGTGGCCTTCTCC
>DATHEV010000842.1:0-2646 GCA_035318405.1 Iamia sp. | reverse complement strand
TCCTGCCCCTACTACGAACGACCCCGGCACTTTCGACAGGACGCTCGGAAGAACCTTCCGACCAGGTGCGGCTAGGCGTCGCCGAGGCGCATGAGGTCGAAGTGCACCTGCTCGAGCTTGCCGACGGGGGGCTCGTACTCGAGGGGCACCGACAACCCGGCGATGTCGGTGAGCTCGAGCGTGTAGCCCATGATCAGGTCGTCGCAGTACCCCTGCCAGATCTCGTCGAAGGCGGCCTCGCGCTCGTCCTCGTCGAGGCTCGACGTGGCCGTCTCGGCCAGCTCGTCCATCTCGGGGTGCACGCCCTCGGCGCGGGTCGGGATGGCGGCGTCCTCGGTCACGAAGATGTCGAGGAACCGGGCCGCGTGGTTCAGGGACTGGTCGGCCCACAGGAAGGTGACGCCGGTCTGCTCCTGGAGGCCGTAGATGAAGTCGAGGTGCGGATCGATCTCGTCGACGGTGATCTCGACCTCGATGCCGACCTCGTTCCAGAACGAGACCAGCGCGTTCGTGAGCTCGCGGTCGTTGGGGTACACCGCCGCCGTCCCGTGGAAGTTGAGCGTGAAGTCCGACGGCAGGTCGAGCCCGGCGATCAGCTCTCGGGCCTTCTCGGGGTCGTAGGGGTAGGGCTCGAGCTCGTCGTTGAACCCCGCCGAGGTCGACACGACCGGCTGGCAGCCGTTCATGGCGTAGCGGCCGCCGTAGAGCGTCTCGTTGACCGTCTCGAGGTCGATCGCGTACTGGAGGGCCTGGCGGAACTCCGGCTCGGAGTACGGGAACTCGCCGGTGTCGTAGACGAGCATGCCGGTCTCGGTCGATCCCGACCCGGTCAGCAGGTCCATGCCCTCGGCCTGCGCCGGGGGGATGTTGATGGCCAGGCCGATCTCGCCGCTCTCGAGGGCCGAGATGCGGGTGTTGACGTCGGGGAGGAACCGGATCTCGATCGTGTCGATCGTCGGCTTCGGGTCACCCCAGTAGTCCTCGTTGGCCTGGATGGTCACGCGCTGCCCGCGCTCCCACGAGTCGAAGACGTACGGGCCGGTGCCGACCGGGTTGGCCGAGTAGTCCTCGGCGTCGCCGGCCGCGGGCGAGACCATGCGCAGGACGCGGAGGCGGTAGTCGAGGATCGGATCGGGGGCCGACGTCACCAGGTCGACCGTGTGCTCGTCGACGATCTCGACGCTCTCGAGCGTCCCGAGCTCCTCGGCCCGGGCCGAGGCGAGGTCGGGGTCGAGGATCCGCTCCACGTTGTACTTCACGGCCTCGGCGTCGAACGGCGTGCCGTCGGAGAACTCGATGCCCTCGCGCAGCTCCACCCGCCACCGCGTGGGGTCGTCCTCGTGCACCTCGGGCAGCGCGGCGGCGAGGACGGGGTCGCGCTCGCCCTCGGCGTCGAGGTCGACGAGTGCCTCGTTGATGCTCCAGGTCGCCAGGTCCCGTCCGTTGTCGGCGGTGGTCTGGATGTCGAGCGTCGTCGGCTCGGCGTCGGTACCGATGACCAGCGTCGACCCACCCCCGGGCCCGGCGGCATCACCGTCGCCGCCGTCGCCGTCCCCTCCGCAGGCCGCGCCGAGCAGCGCGACGGCGGCGACGCAGATCACCAGGCGGCGGGTCCCATGGGTTCGCATGGCGCGGACTCAACCACGATCGGTCCCGCGGCGGGCCGGATGTCGGCCGGCCGGTTGTCCACTGCTCCAATCACCGGGCCGTCCAACCGCCGTCGACCACGACGGTCTGGCCCGTGCAGTAGCTGGACGCATCGCCGGCCAGGAACAGCAGCACACCGTCCAGCTCGTGCTCGGCCCCGGGGCGGCCCATCGGGCAGCCCCGACGGATGAACTGGAGCGAACGCTCGTCGCCGAGCATCTCCTCGGCCGTCATCTCCGACGGGAACCAACCCGGGGCGATGCTGTTGACGCGGATGCCCCGGCGGGCCCACTGGCAGGCGAGCTCCCGCGTCATGTTGACGATGGCGCCCTTGGCCGTGCAGTAGCTCGCCTGCTGCACCGGGGCCGAGGCGACGAGCCCGAGCATCGAGCCGATGGTGATCACCGACCCCCGTCCGGAGGCCTCGAGGTGCGGCTGCGCCAGCTGGCTCAGGCGGAACGGCGCGGTGACGTTCACGGCCAGCACCCGCGCCCACGTCTCCGGGTCCTCCTCCTCGGCCGGCCCAGCGCCCGGGACACCGGCGTTGTTCACCAGGACGTCGATGCCCCCGAACGTCTCGTGGGCGGTGGCGACCAACCGCACCAGGTCCTCGTCCCGGACGACGTCGCAGACGACCGGGAGGGCGCGGGCGCCGAGCTCGTCGGCGAGCTGCTCGATGCGGTCCCGCCGGCGGGCCGCGAGCACCACCGAGGCGCCGGCGCCGTGGAGCACCCGCGCGAAGCGGGCGCCCAGGCCGCTCGACGCGCCGGTGACGACGGCCGTCCGGCCGCCCAGCCCGAACAGGGCGGCGACGTCTCCGATCCCGGTCTCAGGCTCGGTCTCGGTCTCGGTCATGGCCTCTGTCTCTCACAGCCCGTCCCGCCTGTGCGGCGCCGAGTGCGGCCGGCTTGGAGGCAGGCACAACGCGTCGACATCGGCCCGTCGGGCCCGTGGCCCGTCGGTGTCACGATCGTTGACGGTCCCGACCGGATGGAGCCC
>DATHEV010000841.1:0-4256 GCA_035318405.1 Iamia sp. | reverse complement strand
GCCGTCGAGGATCAGCTCCTCGCCGCTGCCCCCGAGGACGTCGTTGCCGGAGCCACCGACGGCGGCCTCCAGGGCGCTGAGGCCGTCGTTCTCGGTGGTGCCGGTGGCGCCGGCCTTGCCGCTGGTGCCGAGGGTGATGGTCATGGCCTCGGTGCGGTCGGCGTAGCTCACGACGTCGCGGTCCTCGCCGCCGGTGACGGTGTCGTTGCCGGCCCCCGGCATCAGGGTGTCGAGGCCGGCGTCGCCCTTCAGGGTGTCGTTGCCGGCGCCGCCGAGGAGCGAGTCGTCGCCGCCACCGCCCTGGAGGATGTCCTTGTCGGGGCCGCCGGTGAGGCTGTCGTTGCCGGCGGAGCCGCTGGCGCAGGCCAGGTTCTTGGGCGCCCCGCCGTCCACGGCCGAGCTGGCCGGGCCCACGTCGCCGTAGAGCGCGACCTCGCCGGTGCTGGCGGAGATGCGGTCCTTGCCGCCACCACCGCAGGCGTGCACCGGGATGCCCGGGCCGGAGCGGGTGGCCAGGCCCTCGATGGTGATGGTGTCGTTGCCGTTCTTGGCGTCGACGAAGATCCTCTTCACGCCGTCCCACTGCTCCTGCTTGCCCTTGGCGAAGACGGTGAAGGAGTCGGGTCCCGTCTGCCGGGCCCGGATGGTGTCGGCGTTGGCGGTGGCCGACCGGGTGAGGTCGAGGGTGCCGTCGGAGTACAGGAAGGCGGTGTCCTTCTCGGCGCCGGCCGGGGGTGCCTTGGAGCAGAAGGACGTCAGGTCGGGCTGGTCGAGGATGGTGGCATCCGCGATCGGGTAGGCGACGTCCTCGACCGGGTTCTGGACCACGACCCGGACGAAGGCCTCGATCTTGGCCGAGGCCTTGAAGAAGCAGGCCGGGTTGGGGTTCAGCCGGAGCTGGGCCACCACCTCGGGGATGCGGAGCTTGCCCTTCGTGATCGTGTTGTCGGTGTTCAGGTCGACGTCGGCCCGGCCGGTCACGCCGCCCTCGGCGAACACGCCGAAGCCGGGGATGCCGATGCCGGCACCGGCCACGATCTCGGCCCGGACGAGGAGCTCGGGGACGTCCTTGCCCGTGGCGTCGTTGTCGTCGAGGTAGAGCCCGCCGAGCAGGCCCTCGGCGAGGGCGCCGACGGAGTCGTTGGTGGGGTCGTCGTCGGTGAGGAAGCTGTACACCTGGCGGATGCCGTAGGTGTCGAAGCCGGCGGCGAAGTGGCCGCGGACGTCGAGGCCGCCACCGAGGTAGAGGGTGGCCGGGCCGACGGGGAACGTGTAGGGCCCGATCGGCACGTGGACGAAGCTGCCACCCGCCTCGAAGCGGATCAGCGGCACGTCCTGGCCCAGCAGCATGCCGAAGAGGCTCTTCGGGTCCTCGAACGCCGGGAACGTCAGCGAGTGGTACTGGGGCGCCGGCTCGAGCCGCTCGACGATCTCCAGCGGCACGCCGGCCTCGTTCAGGTGGTCGATGATCGAGCCGGCGGAGTCGACCAGGGGGTTCTGGAGCAGCCCGGCGGTGTCGCGGGCGCTGGCGGGGTCCTCGGCCCGGTCGGTGCTGACGTCGAAGCTGCCGAGGGGGATGTCGTCCAGGCCGGTGCCGGGCTGGGCCGCCAGGGCGTCGGCGGTCTGGATGAGGAAGCGGACCTTCCGCAGCATCGCCAGGTCGTCACCGCCGCCGTTGGCCGCGTCGTACAGCTCCATCAGCTCCCACCAGGTGGGGGCGCGGCGGCCGGCCCGCCGGGCGGCCTCGGCGATGCCGGGGATCGGCTCCTCCAGGGCGTCGAGGGCGGGCCGCACCGGGCCGACGAAGTCGATCAGCTGCTGGGCCGCCGGGCTCACCAGGTCCTTCAGGAACGAGCCGGCGTTGACCCGGACGTCGTCGAAGGTGATGTCGATGTCGGCGTCGGTCTCGGGGGCGCCCGTCGGGCCGCCGGCCTCGCAGTCGTACCCGCCGACCAGGCCGAGGTCGGCCTTGAACTTCGGGAAGCGGGCGTCGCCGCCGGTGGCCAGGCCGAGCCGGACGTTGGCGCAGGCGGTGAGGTCGGGCTCGATGCCGATCTCGCCGAGCTCGCCGATCGAGACCTTCTGGTCCGGGCCGCCGCTCACGAAGTCGAGGCCGACGCTGGCGGCCACGTCGGGCTTGCCGGCGTTGAGGTCGTCGAGGGTGACGGGGATGAAGGCCAGCTCGGCGTTGATCTGGGCGGGCAGCGAGGCGGTGGCCTCGACCCGCAGCTCGGCCGGGTTGCCGCTCCGGGTCGGGATGTAGAAGCCGATCTTCCGATCGACGCCGACGGCCAGGTCCATGGTGAAGCCGAGGCGGGCCGAGAAGCCCTCCTCGCTCTTCAGCCGCAGGCCGGGGAAGCCGGAGTCCAGGGGCTCGGTCGTGGCGTTCAGGTCCCGGCCCAGCGACACCCGGATCTGGAAGTCCTGGAGCGTGGTCAGGCTGGCGCTCGGGGCGCAGTTGGTCTGGTTGGTGGCGTTGCCGCACAGGAGGATGACCTCGATGTCGTCCTTGGTGAGGTTGGTGCCGCCGTCGTTGCCGTCCTTGAGCAGCTTGATGCTGCTGGGCGGGCCGATGCGCTCCCAGAGGAAGTCCTGGACCATCGTCCTCACGTTGCCGGCGCTGGCGGCGTTGTTGGTGAGCTGCGTGACCAGGCTGTCGACCGGGGTGACGAAGCTGTCGCGGAAGCTCTTGAGCACGTCGGCGGTCGCCGTCGGGTCGGTGCCCAGCAGAGGCACGTTCTGGCCCGCCGGCAGGGCCCGGATGCTCGTCTCGAGCCGCTCGGTGAAGGCGCTGAGCCCGTTCACCAGCAGGGCGAACTGGAAGTCGCTGCTGCTGAGCCGGTCGAGGACGGTGCCGGTGTCGTAGGACCAGCCGTCGGGGGACAGCAGGTCCGGCGCCCGGAAGGTGATGTTGCCGGCGAAGAGGTCGTTGATCACGATCGGGAGGGTGGCGCAGGCATCGGGGATGCCGGCCGGCGGCGGGCCGGCCGGGCAGCTCGCCGGCGTGACGGTGTCGTGGATGCCGCCGTTGGTGGTGGGATCGGGGTCGATCGACCCGATCCAGGTGTCCAGGTCCTCGGCGTAGATGCGCTTGGGGGTCGAGGGCACCGCGGTGCGGCTCTTCAGCACGTAGCGGGCGGCGAGGCTGGCGGTGGCGGCGGCCCCGGGCTCCGGCCGGCCGATGTCGACCTTCACCGGGCCGAGGATCGCTCCGAAGCGGCCCGACACGCGGGCGCCCAGGCCCAGCTCGAACGAGGAGGTGTCGATCACGTAGAGCTTGGGCCCATCGTTCTCGAGGGCGTCGGGCAGGTCGCCCGGCGTGGCCAGGGAGACGTTGGGCAGCTCGACGCCGATGCCGAGCGAGAGCCGGGCGTCGTAGTCGACGGTGACCTCGCCGGTGGCGGCGGTGCCCACGGCGACGGGGCTGTCGGGGCCGGTGCCGACCTTGAGGTTCAGGGGCAGGGTGAGCTTCGGGCCGGCGCCGGCGCCGGCGCACCCGGGCAGGGTCGTGGCCCGGCCCGGCGAGCAGATGCCCACGTTCAGCTGGGCCTGGAGGGCGGCCCGGGTGCTGCCGTTGCGGGGGGTCAGCGCCACGCTGAGGATGCCGGGCCACCTGTCGTTGGCGACGTGGAGGGCTTGGCCGACGAGCTCCTCGACCTTGGCCACGGCGTTCTCGAGCGTGAGGATGCTGTCCAGCTCGATCAGGTCGGCCAGGCCGTCCTCGATCTCGGCCAGCAGCGGGTCGAGCTCGGTGAGGTCGTCACCGACGAGAGGCAGCGCCCGCACCGCGTCGGCGTCCTCCTCCAGGGCCTGTCGCAGGTTGCTGACCCCCGTGTGGGCGGCGGTCAGGAAGCTGGTGATGGTCGCCCGGGGGTTGTCCGGGTCGAAGGCGAAGGGCAGCAGCGCGTTCGTGAAGGCGGCGTCGGCGGAGACGGTCAGCCCGTCGGTGGCGCCGGGCAGCTTGGTGATGTCGTTCCAGACGACGTCGACCCGGCCCGAGGCGAGCGGGGCGCCGCCCAGCTTGGCCGTGGCCAGCAGGCCGAAGGCGGGGACCTTGGCGCTGATCGTCGGCTTGATGGTGGCGTTGGCCCCCGAGGCCGGCGCCGCGATCTCGGCCAGGGTGAGGCGGTCGTCGCCCCGCCCGTTGAGGTCGACGCTGAGCATGGGCACGGTGGCCGTCTTGCGGTCGAGCAGCGTGATCGGCCCGCTCGTGTTGGTGTCGGCCAGCTCGATCCCGAGGATGCCCAGCTTGGCCC
>DATHEV010000840.1:0-9897 GCA_035318405.1 Iamia sp. | reverse complement strand
TGGCGAAGTCGGTGTCGTGGTAGAGCCCGTGCCCTCCGATGAGGGCGTAGGCCTCGCCCACGGCCGCCTCGGACGCCTCGACGGCCATCTTCTTGGCCAGGCTGGTGGCGACCCCGGGGTCCTCCCCCGCCACGGCCACGTTGGCGGCCTGGTTGCGGGCCAGAGCGGCGCCGTAGAGGGCGGCGAAGCGGTCGGCCAGCGTCCACTGGATGCCCTGGAAGTCGGTCACCACCCCGGCGCCGACTGACCGCTCCCGGGCGTAGGCGACCGCCTCGGCCAACGCCCGCCGCCCGAAGCCGATCAGCTCCGAGGCGTTGCCCAGCCGGCTGATGTTGAAGGTGGAGAAGAAGGTGTCCATCCCGTGACCCACCGAGCCGAGGACGGCCGACGACGGCACCCGCACGCCGTCGAAGTGCATGTCGGCGGTGGGGATCAGCCGCAGTCCGACCGGCTCCGTCTGCGACGAGGTGAACCCGGGGAGGTCGGTGTCGACGAGGAAGGCGGTCAGGCCGGACGGCGCCATGGCATAGAAGAGCGTCAGCTCCGACTGGTGCCCGAGGTTCACGTGGCACTTGGTCCCGTCGAGGATCCAGTCGTCGCCGTCGGGCGTGGCCGTGGCCTGCATCAGCTTGAGCGACGAGCCCACGCCCGGCTCCGAGATCGACTCGGAGAAGATCAGCTCGCCCCGGGCCATGGGGCCGAGGTACCTCTCCTGCTGCTCGGCCGTGCCCCAGTCGGCCAGCCAGCGCTGGCCCTGCACGGAGATCTGGGGCGACACCAGCCCGGTGCGGCCCACCTCCTCGGCGATCACGCAGTACTCGGCCACGCCACCGCCCAGGCCGCCGAGGGCGACGGGCGAGGTCGGCCCGACCCACCCCCGCCGGCCCATCTCGGCGTACAGCTCCGCCGGGAACCGACCGGCCCGGTTGTCCGCCCGCAGCGCGGCGCGGTTGGCGTCCGCCAGGGCGGCCAGGTCGGCCGCCACCTCGGCCGCCCACTTCCGGTCGACCTCCAGGCCGTCATACATCGATCTCTCCTCGATCTGTGGGGGAGGCGGTCGCGCCGGCCAGGGCACCGACCAGGCCTCCGTCGGTGGTGGCGGCCGTCCCGCCGCCGCGGGGGTCGCCCGCCGGGCGCAGGCCGTCGGGGCCGCGGGCGATGGCCTGGAGGCCGCCGCCGACCCAGGCCACGGGCCGGGTGGCGAAGCCGGCCACGCGCCGCCAGTCGACCCAATCGATGCCGGGCTCGGCGAAGCAGAACCACTCCGAGCCGATGCCCCCGGGGACGCCGAAGCGGTCGCCCTCGGGGCAGACGAACCAGCGCGGCCCGCCGACCACCTCGTCGAGCGGGGCGCCCCGCCGGACTCGCTGGGCGGCCTGGGCCAGCCACTGCACCTGCCGGTCGCCGCCGGGCGTGGCGATGGCCGTCTCGACGTCGCCGATGCGGACCAGCGCGGCGCTGAGGGTGTGGGGCACGACGGCGCCGGGGACCGGGTTGGCCGCCGGCAGGTCGGGGCGGGTGCTCAGGGCGGTGCCGACCCGGTTGCCCAGGGCGATGCCGGTGGTGCCGGCGACCCAGCCGCTGCCGTACTGGACGCCGGCCAGGCTGTGGACCACCACCGCGGTCGAGGTGGCGTCGGCGGCCATCGACACGGCCGTGCCGGGGAGGCCGACGGTGCACCGCTCGACCAGGGCGTCGCGGGTGAGCGGGGCGACCGTCTCGCAGAAGGCGGCCGACCCCGGGTCGAGCGACGGCGCCACGGCCGCCAGGAGCTGGGCGGCGATGCCGGCCTGGCTGGGCGCCCCCGGCACGAACACCTCGCAGTCGTCCAGGACGGTGCGCTCGCCCGGCACCACCTGGGCGGTGACCGCGGCGAGGTCGTCGGCCCGGTGCGGCAGGCCGTCGACCGCAGCCGCGGCCACCACCTCGGCGCCGAGCGCGCCCGAGTAGAGGACCGACGCCCCCTCCTCGGCGATGCGGCCCAGCGATCGGCCCAGCCCGGGGCACGAGACCTCGTCGCCCACGCTGGGTGCGGTCGAGCGCCCGATGACGGCGCTCAGCGCCGCGACCTGGTCCTTCTCGACGCACGTCTCGTAGCTGCGGGCCATCCAGGGGGTGACCTCGTGGCCCTCGGCGTGGACGAGGGCGTGGGTGAACAGCGACCGCCACGGCAGCCGCCCGGCCGCCCGCCACGCCGCCTCGGCGCCGGCCAGCGCGCCCGGCACGACCGCGGAGCCGCCGCCCCGACTGGGGAGGTCAGCCGCCGGGTCGAGGGCCGCCGGCGTGCGCGACCAGCCCCCGTAGGTGACGACGTCGTCGCCGTCGACGTGGAGCACGAACAGGTCGCCGCCGGGCCCACACACGGGGCTGCTGACGACCCACTGGGTGAACGCCGCGGCCAGGGCGGCGTCGACGCTCGACCCCCCGCTCCGGAGCGCGGCGAGCCCGGCCTCGGTCCCCAGCGGGTGACCCGAGGTGACGGCCCCGTTCACGCGCCCACCGACATCGTCGTTCCGTGTGCGGAAAGCCCCGGATCCGGCGCCTTTCCGCACACGGTTCGGCCTCGTTCGGTCACGCAGGGACCGACGTGGGGAAGGCCTCGGCGCCGGCGATGGCGGCGACCTCGTCCTGGGTGGGCAGGCCACCGCTGGCGCCGACGGCTCCGACCAGCTCGTCGCCGCGGAACAGCGGGACGGCGCCGCGGCCCACGACGTAGTCGCCGAGGGCGATCACGCTCTGGGCGAAGAACGGGCGCTCGCGCCAGCCCTCCTCGCGGTCGGAGCTGGGCTTGCCGAAGGCGGCCGAGGTGCGGGCCTTGCGCCAGGCGATCTCGGACACGATCCACGGGGCGTCGTCGGCCCGCTCGAAGGCGACGAGCTGGCCGGCGTAGTCGACGACGGCGAGCGCCATGCCGACGCCCTGCTCCTCGGCGTTGGCCAGCCCGGCCGCGACGACGGCGCGCGCTTCTTCGAGGGTGATCTTGGACATGGGTCTCCTCCTGGAGGGGGGTTGCGGGGGGATCTACGCAGGGCGTCGGATGTGGACGGCCTTGCGGCGGGTGAAGAACTCGATGCCGACCTCGCCGCCCTCGCCGACACCGGCGCCGGAGCGGCCGAAGCCCTGGATGGGGACGTGGTACGGCGTGCCCGTGAGGGGGGCGTTGACCTTGACGGTGCCGGCGGTGCTGCGGCGCCAGAAGGCGTGGGCCACACCGAGATCGGACGTGACGATGCCCGCGGTGAGCCCGTACGACGTGGCGTTGGCCGCGGCGACGGCCTCGTCGAGATCGGCGATGGTCTCGACGGTGACGACCGGGCCGAAGATCTCCTCCTCGGTCAGCTCGCCGGCGGGCGGGGCGACCAGCAGGGTCGGCGCCATCAGCTCGTCCGGCCACGGCGCGCGGACGACCTCGCCCACGTCGTCGGCGTGGCGGTCGACGACCTCGGCCACCGCCCGGTGCTGGGCCTCCGAGGACATGGTCCCGTGGTCGCCGTCGGCCGTCGACGACGGTCGCGCCGCCAGCCCGGCTCGCAGCGACGCCAAGACGGCGTCGGCCACATCGGCGTGCACCAGCACCCGTCCGGCGGAGGTGCAGATCTGGCCGTTGTTGCGGAACGACGACTGGGCGACGATCTCCGCGGCAACGGAGGGGTCGGCGTCGCGCCAGATCACGAGGGCGTTCTTGCCGCCCAGCTCGGCCTGGAGCGGCACCTCCACCGAGAGCCGCCGGTGGATCTTCTGGGCCGTGGGGAACGAGCCGGTGAAGCTCACGCCGGCCAGGGCCGGGTCGGTGAGGAGGGCCTCCTCGATGACCGCGGTGTCGCCCAGGACCACGTTGAGCACGCCGGGGGGCAGGCCGGCGTCGAGCATCGTCCGGCCGATGGCCAGTGCGCAGAGGACGGCGTTGGGGGCGGGCTTGAACACCGCCGCGTTCCCGGTGGCCAGGGCGGCGGCGATCTTCTTGATCGGCAGCGTGAACGGGAAGTTCCACGGGGTGATGAGGCCCACCACGCCCAGCGGCTCGGCGACGGTGAAGACGTCCTCGCCCGTGTCGGTGACGTAGGTGGAGCCCAGCGCGCGGAAGCCGGCCTGGGCGTGGTACTCGAGGCTGGCGGCGCCCTTGGTCACCTCGGTGCGGGCCTCGCCGAGGGGCTTGCCCATCTCGTGGGAGATGGTGTCGCCCATCTCGGAGGCCCGCTCCCGGAAGAGGGCGGCCGCCCGGTTGAGGACGTCGGCCCGGGCGCTCGGGCCCAGGGCGGCCCACGCCGGCTGGGCCTCGGCCGCGGCGGCGTAGGCGGCAGCCACGTCGGACGGCCCGGCCCCGTCGAGCACGCCGAGCGACGAGCCGTCGCGTCGCGACACGAGGGGGATCGCCTTGCCCGATCCGGCGACGACCGCACCGCCGATCAGCAGGCCGTGGTGCACCACCGCGCCGGAAGGTCGACCGGCGGTGTCCCGCGCCGTCACGACGACGCCCCGACCGTGACGTCGACCTCGGCCGGCACGCCCGGCGTCACCGCGAAGCACGCGACCTGGTGGCCGGGCTCGACGTCGACGAGAGGCGGCCGCTCGACCCGGCACCGGTCGTGGACCAGCGGGCAGCGGGTGTGGAACCGGCAGCCGGTGGGCGGGTCGATGGCGCTGGGCGGGTCGCCCGAGAGGATGATCCGCCCCGGCCGCTTCGACTCCGGGTCGGGGATCGGCGCCGCGCTCAGCAGGGCCCGGGTGTAGGGGTGCAGCGGGTTGGCGTAGATCCGCTCGCGGTCGCCGGTCTCGACGATCCGGCCCAGGTACATCACGGCCACGCGGTCGGCGATGTTGCGGATCACGGCCAGGTTGTGGGCGATGAAGAGGTACGACAGCCCGAGGTCGCGCTGGAGCTCCTTGAGCAGCTTCACGACCTGAGCCTGGATCGACACGTCCAGCGCCGACACGGGCTCGTCGGCCACCACGAAGCGGGGCCGCAGGGCGAGGGCGCGGGCGATCACGATGCGCTGGCGCTGGCCGCCCGAGAAGGCGTGCGGGTAGCGGTTGGCCGCGGCCTTGGGCAGACGCACCATGTCGAGCAGCTCGTCGACCGCGTCGTGCAGGGCCTGGCCCTTGGCCACCTTGTGGAGCGCCAGGGGCTCGCCGATGATCTGACGCACCGTCCGCCGGGGGTTGAGCGAGGCGTAGGGGTCCTGGAACACGAGCTGGATGTCGCGGTGGAGCGACCGCCACTCCTTCCGACTGCACCCGGTGATGTCGCGCCCGTCGAACTCGATGCGGCCGGACGAGATCGGGATGCGGCCCAGCAGCGCCCGCCCGGTGGTCGACTTGCCGCAGCCCGACTCGCCCACCAGGCCGAGGGTCTCCCCGGGCTTCACGTGGAGGTCGACGCCGTCGACGGCCGACACCAGGCCCTTGGCCTTGCCGCCGGCCGCCCGCCCGCGGACCGTGTAGGTCACCGACAGGTCCGTGACCTTCAGGATCGGCGGGGCGGTCGGCGCGGGCGCGGCCGGCTCCTTCTCGAGCAAGCTCATGCGGCCACCTCGGTGCCCATGCGCTTCCAGCAGGCGGTCCAGCGGCGGGGGCGGACCTCCACCAGCGGCGGCTCCTGGGTCCGGCACCGCTCGACCGCCTCGGGGCAGCGGAGGTGGAACGGGCAACCGGGCACGGCGTCGGCGTGGGCCGGCGGGTCGCCGTCGATCGACACCAGCGCGCCGTCGGGCACGTCGACCCGGGGCGACGAGGCGATCAGCCCGGCGCTGTAGGGGTGGAGCGGGTCGGCGTAGAGCTCCTTCACCGGCGACCGCTCGACGACCCGGCCGGCGTACATGACCTGCACCCGGTCGCAGAACTCGGCCACCACGCCGAGGTCGTGGGTGATCATCATCACGGCCACGCCCAGCTCCCGGCTGAGGCCGCCCATCAGGTCGAGGATCTGGGCCTGGATGGTGACGTCGAGGGCGGTGGTGGGCTCATCGGCGATCAGCAGGTCGGGCTCGGCGGCCAGGGCGATGGCGATCATCACCCGCTGGCGCATGCCCCCCGAGAACTCGTACGGGTACTGCTTGAGCCGCTCCCGCGCCGCCGGGATGCCGACCATGTCGAGCAGCTCGGTGGCCCGCCGGCGGGCACTCGAGGCGTTCATCCCGACCCGCTTGCGCAGCACCTCGCCGATCTGGCGCTCGACCGTCATCAGCGGGTTGAGCGACACCATCGGGTCCTGGAAGACCATCGAGATCTGCTTGCCCCGGATCTTCGCGGCGCGGCGGGGGTCGAGCATGCTCTCGCCCCGCCAGCGCACCGAGCCCGACATGATCCGCCCCGGGCTCTGGACCAGCCCGAGGGCGGCGAGGGCGGTCACGCTCTTGCCCGAGCCCGACTCCCCCACCACCCCGAGGCGCTCGCGGGCGGCCACGTTCATGGTGACGCCCTTGGTCCCGTAGACGGGTCCGGCCTTGGAGGGGAAGGCGACCGACAGGTTCTCGATCTCCAGGAGCCGCTCACCGGGGGCGGGCGCGTCCTCCGGGGACGCCGGCGCGGAGGCGGACAGGTCGATGGTGCTCATGGGCGCTCCCGCAGGATCCGGTCGAGCTGGCGCGCCATCTGCTTCTCCCGCAGCCGGGGGTCGGTGTGGACCCGCAGCCAGGAGGCGAAGAGGTTGGCGCTGAGGACGGTGATGCAGATGACGAGGCCGGGGATCACGACCAGCCACCAGGCCGAGGTCAGGTAGTCCTGGCCCTGGGCGATGGTCAGGCCCCACGACGAGCTGGGCGGCTGGATGCCGTAGCCGAGGAACGACAGCGAGGCCTCGGCCAGGATGATCCGGGCGAACTCCAGGACCCCGAGGGTCAGGAGCGACGACACCAGGTTGGGGAGGATGTGCCGGAACATCACCCGGGCGTGGCTGGCCCCGGCGATCTCGGCGGCCTCGATGTACTCGCTCTTGCGGACCGAGAGCACGAGGCTCCGGGTCATGCGGGCGTAGACCATCCAGCCGTTCATCGACAGCACGACGATGAGGAGCGTCGTGCTGGCGCCGAGGGCGTAGAGGATGACGAGGGCGAGGAGGATGCCGGGGAAGGCCAGCTGAAGGTCGGCGATCCGCATGATCACGGCGTCGACCATCTTCCCGAAGTAGCCCGCGCACAGCCCGGCCGCGATGCCGAAGGTGCCGGCGATCAGCACCACCGAGAAGGCCACGAGCATCGACACGCGGGTGCCGTCGATGATCCGGCTGAGGAGGTCACGGCCGAGCTGGTCGGTGCCGAGGATGTGGTCGCCCGTCCCGCCCCACAGCAGCGGGGGCTGGAGCCGGTCCGACAGCTGCTGCGCCGTCGGGTCGTGGGGCGTGACCCACCCGCCGAAGAGGGCCAGGAAGGCCATCAGCAGCAGGACCAGCAGCCCGAGCGTGCCGAGGGGCGACCGCAGCAGGTCCCGGAGGAACCCGGTGATCTTCTCCCGGCGGGGCACCGGGTGGTCGTCGCCCACGGCCGCCTCGACCTCGGGCGGCACGTCCGGGGGCAGCTCGAGGGGGGCGTCGGGCGCGGCGGCCGCACGCAGGACGTGGGCCATCAGGCCACCTCGATCCGGGGGTCGACGACGGAGTAGAGGATGTCGGTGATCACGTTGACCAGGACGATCAGCGTGGCGATGACGATGACGATCGCCTGGAGCAGCATCAGGTCCTGCTGCTCGAGGGCGTTGACCGTCATCGACCCGACACCGGGCCAGGCGAACACCGTCTCCACCACCACGGTGAAGCCGGCGAGCATCCGGGCGTACTCGAAGCTGCTCTGGGTCAGCACCGGCACCGTGCAGTTGCGCAGGGCGTGGCGGACGACCCGGTAGGTCTGGCCCATGCCCTTCGACTCGGCCGTGAGCATGTAGGGCCGGCCCAGCTCGTCGATCATCGTGCTCCGCATCATCTGGGCGATCTTCCCGGCGGTCGGGAGGGCCAGGGCCAGGGCGGGCAGGACGATGGACGACGGCCGGTCGGCCCCCGACGTCGGGAACCACTGGAGGTTCACGCCGAACAGCAGGATCAGCAGGAACCCGAGCCAGAACTGCGGCGCGCTCAGCCCCAGCAGCGACACCGTCGTCGCCACCCGGTCGACCACCCCACCGGCCTTGAGGGCGGCGATGATCCCGAGCGGCACGGCGATCAGCAGGGCCAGGACGATCGCCACCGAGTTGAGCAGCAGCGTGCTCGGCAGGCGGTCGAGCACCAGCGTGAGCGTGCTCTTGCCCGGCTGCCAGTAGGAGTCGCCCAGGTCGCCGCGGACCAGGTCACCGAGGAAGACGCCGTACTGCTCGCCGAGGGGCTTGTCGAGACCGAGGTCGGCCCGGACGGCCTCCCGCTGCTCGACCGATGCGTCGATCGGCAGGTACGCCTTCTCCGGGCTGGTGACGACCCGGGTGACGAGGAAGACCGCCGTCGACACCAGGAAGATGACGACGAGACCGATGGCCAGGCGGCGGAGGAGGAAGAGGATCATGGGGTGGACCTCAGCGGTGGCGGACCGGGGAAGGGGCCGGTCCGCCACCGCTCGGTGGTCAGGAGCCGAGGCTCATCTCGGGGATGTACAGGGAGCCGTCGCCACGGGGCGACCAGTCGAGGTCCTCCACGGCCCCGTAGATGTCCTGCAGGTTGACGGTGAAGATGAAGGGCGGGTCCTCGCAGCCCAGGGCGAACAGCTCCTGGTACTTGGCCTCCCGGTCCTCAGGCGAGTCGGCCTCGGTGGCCTCGGCGATGAGGGCATCGGCGTCGTCGTTGACGTAGCTGGAGAGGGCGCCGTCGCTGGCGTAGTAGCTGTCCATCTTGGAGGCGTCGAACAGCTCGTTGGAGGCCGAGACGAAGCCGATGTCGGGCTGGGCGTCGCCGACGGTGCGGGTGAACTCGTCGATGTAGGACGAGAAGGGCCGGATGTCGGGGGTGACGCTGACGCCGACCTCCTCGAGGTAGCCGATCACGACCTCGTGCATCTCGGCGTCCTTGAGCCAGCGGCCGGTGGCACCGAGCAGGGTGAGGGGCTCGCCGTCGTAGCCGGCCTCCTCCAGGAGCTCACGGGCCTTGTCGGGGTCGTAGGGGTAGGCCTCGAGGTCGGGGTTGAACCCGGTCGTGCCCTCCTGCGACGGCTGGCACTGGGCCACCGAGGCGTACCCGCTGAAGAGGTCCTCGGCGATGGCGTCCTTGTCGACGGCGTAGTTGAGGGCCTGGCGGATCTCCTTGGGGATCAGCGTGCCGTCGTAGTTCTTGAGCCGGTACACCGGGAACTCCACGCCCTCACGGGTGAGGACCTGCGGGGCGTCGGCGGCCTGCTCGGGCGGCAGCAGCGTGGCCAGGTCGATCTCGCCGGTGCGGAGCCCGGCGACGCGGGTCCCGGCCTCGGAGATGAACCGGATGGTCACGTCGGACTCGGGCGGGGCCTCGCCCCAGTAGTCGGGGTTGGCCTCGAGCGTGACCTGCTGGCCGCGGTCCCACTTGGTGACCGTGTACGGGCCGGTGCCGACGGGCTCCTCGGTGAAGGAGTCCTCCTGCGACGCCTCCGGCGGCACCATCTTCAGCCGGGCCATGCGGGCCGGGAGCACCAGGTCGGGCTCGGAGGTCGTGACCCGGAGGGTCAGCTCGTCGACGGCCTCGGCGCTGGCGAGGGGGCCGTAGTAGTCGAGCTGGGCCGACTCGTAGTCGGGGTCGACGATCCGGTTGATCGAGAAGGCGGCGGCCTCGGCGTCGAAGGGCTCGCCGTTGGTGAACTCGACGCCCTCGCGGAGGGTGAACTCCCAGATGGTCGGCTCGACCTGGGTGGGCAGCTCGGTGGCGAGGCGGGGCTCGAGCTCGTTGCTCTCGCTGTCGCGGACCAGCAGCGCCTCGTAGACGTTGTCGTTCACGGCGCGCTCGTTGCCGTCCTC
>DATHEV010000839.1:0-10760 GCA_035318405.1 Iamia sp. | reverse complement strand
CGGAGCGCAACGAGCCCTGGTCCGTCGACGACGCCCCGGACGACTACGTCGCCGCCACGCTCAAGGGCATCGTCGGCATCGAGCTGCCGCTCACCCGCCTGGTCGGCAAGGCCAAGCTCAGCCAGAACCGGTCCGAGGCCGACGCCGCCATCGCCTGGCGCGAGAGCCTCCCGCCCGAGGAGCAGAAGCGGATCGCGGACGCCGACGCCGAGCTCGATCGGGTGCTGGACGGGCTCCTGTGAGCGACACCGGTCAGGTCGTCCGGGCCGACCTGGGTGGCGAGCGCCCCCGCCAGGTCCTGGTGCTCTCGAACCGCCGCTTCAGCACCCGCACGGGGCGAGCCCTCGTCGCGCCGGAGTGGCTCGGGCCGCCCGATGTCCAGCTCCTGCCGTGGCAGGTCCGGGTAGGGGCCGCGGTCTTCGCCGTCGATCGACTTGTCTCCGTGAAGACCGACCGCCTGCTGGACGACGTGGGCGAGGCGCCGTACACCGCGGTGATGGCCGCCCGGCGGGCCCTTCTGGCCATCACCTGAGGCCCGGCGGGGACTAGAGGCGGCGGATGGCGAGGATGGCGACGTCGTCGTCGAGGGGGCGGGTGGCGAAGTCCTTGGCCGCCTCGAGGAGCGTCTTGCACAGCACGTCGGGGGCGATGCCGGGGTCGCGGCGCAGCACGTTGCCGATGCGCTCCTCGCCGTACTGGTCCTCGCCGGCGCGGGCCTCGGCCAGGCCGTCGGTGTAGAGCAGGAGCAGGTCGCCCCGCTCCAGCGGCAGCTCCCGGCTGAGGAACGTGCCGTGGGGGTCGAGCATCAGCAGCGGGCCGGTGTGGCGCAGGGGCCGGACCTCGCGGTCGTGCCACAGCCACGCCGTCGGGTGACCGGCCGACGCCCACCGCAGGGTGCCGGCCTCGGTGTCGAACACCACGACGCAGAGGGAGATGAACTCCTCCAGCCGCTCGAGGGCGGACATCCGGTCGTTGAGCTCCTCGAGCGCCTGGGCCGGGTCGCGGTACTGGCGCAGGAAGACCCGGAGCAGGTACTTGGCCTGGAGGGCGGTGATCGACGGCTCGATGCCGTGACCGGTGACGTCGCCGATGACGGCGGCCACCCGGCCCCGACCCAGGTCGTACACGTCGAAGAAGTCGCCGGCCATGAGCCCGGTGCCGGCCTTGTAGACCCGACCGATCTCGAACCCGGGCAGGGTCGGGAGCACGTCGGGCGCCAGCCGGGCGGCCCAGCGCTGGGGGGCCAGCTGGTCCTGGTCGAGGACCTCCTCGGCCCGCCGTTCGATGTCGTAGCGGTCGTCGGCCAGACGGGACTCCTTGACGAAGTCGCGGGCCGACAGGACCGACACGATCACCGGCACGAGGATCAGGCCGAACATCAGCTCGACACCGGCCGAGCGGGAGAACGCCAGCGCCGCACACGAGCCGCACAGGACGGCGTAGAGGGTGGTGGTGTGGACGTCCTTGCGGTACGCCGAGCGGGCCAGGGTCGAGGCGTCGGCGGTGGGGCCACGCTCGGCGGCCACCCGCCGGTGGACGCGCCCGAGGCGGCGCGCCGATCGGGCCCACACCAGGGCAGCGAGGCCGCACGCGACGGCGGTGACGACGAGGATGACGGTGGCCATGGGTCAGGTCCGGCGGCGGCGGGTGCCGTCATCCGGTCGCCCGAGGTTACCGGGCGGGTGTGACAGCCACCGGTCGATCACATGTCGATCCGGTCGGGATGGTCCGGGATCGGTTCTGAGCCAGGAACGGGCCGTGCGTGGGCTTTGCCTCAGAAAGGACGTTTGATTCAGAACCCCGGAGACCGCGCCAGAACTGGGTGACCAGGGAATCTGGTCGATGATCGACCGGCCAACGTGTGGCGGGTTATCATGCAGCGTGATATTCCATCGGTTCTGAGGAGCCGGTGACATTGGAACTTGAGCCGTCGCCGGGACTCGAACCCGGATTCCTGCCCTGACGAAGGAAGTGCACTAACCAGTTGTACTACGACGGCTTGACAGGGGAGCCGGGGCCTAGACCGCCCCGGCTTCCTGCTGTCAGGGCACGAACATTACCGCGCAGGTAGGACGCTCTCGGGCGATCCATCCCACTTCCTGGTCGGGGGTCTTCGTAGAGTCGGTGACGTGACCGACGCCGACGACTGAGCTCAGGACGCCGGCTTGGCCGTCTTGCGGGGGACGTTCCAGTAGGGGCTCTTGCAGCGCGGGCAGACGCGCGGCTCGGTGTCGCGGTTGCGGGGGACCCATTCGTGGTCGCATCGTTCGCAGCGGTAGCCCCAGATCTGGACCTTGGCCATGCTGGCTAACGTACTGGCGGGGTGCCCCCAGGGGTGGGACCCTCGCTGTCACACCCCTCCCGTATATTCCTTCTAGGTACATACCGGAAGGGACATGCAGGGCATGGACATGCGAGAGATGCGGGCGTTCCACATCGCCGCCACGACCCGCCTCGAGGCCGGCGCCGGCGGCTGGTCGGTGCCGTCGCAGTCCGGCGACGGGACCTACACCGTGGCCCCGATCGCGGACGACGAGTGGGCGTGCACGTGCCTCGATCACGAGACCCGGCTGGTCCGGTGCAAGCACATCTTGGCGGTGGTCATCACGATCCGCCGGGAGCGGGGCATCGACCCGACCCGGTACACGGACGTGGTCCGCGTGACCTACTCCCAGGACTGGTCCGCCTACAACGCCGCCCAGTGCGACGAGAAGCGCATGTTCTTCCAGCTGCTCGCGGACATGTGCGCCTCGATCCCTCAGCCGGAGCGGCCGAGGGGCCCTGGCCGGCCGAGGCTGCCGCTGGCGGACATGGTGTACTCGATCGTCGCCCGCTCCTACGTCGGCGTCTCGTCGCGCCGGTTCGTGACCGACATGCGCGACGCCGCTGACCGTGGCGACATCGACCACCCGGGCTCGTTCCAGTCGCTGCTCCGCTACACCAAGGACCCCGCCCTCACCCCGGTCCTCGCCGCGCTGGTCGGGCTGTCGGCGCTGCCGCTGCGGACGCTCGAGACCCGCTTCGCCGTCGACTCCTCCGGGTTCGGCACGACTAACACGCGCACCTGGTTCTCGACCAAGCACGGGCGGGAGATGCGGGTCCGGGACTGGCGCAAGGCCCACGCCATGATCGGCGTCGACACCCACATCGTCACCGCCGTCGAGGTCACGCCCTCGAACGTCAACGACTCCCCGATGCTCCCCCGCCTGGCCCACCAGACCGCGGCGTCGTTCACCATCGCCGAGGTGTCCGCGGACAAGGCGTACCTGTCCCACGACAACGTCGACGTCATCGACCGGCTCGGCGCCACCCCCTATATCCCGTTCAAGTCCAACAGCGTCGCCCCGATCGACGCCCCCGACGGCTCGCCGTGGGCCCGCATGTGGCACCTGTACTCGTACCGCCAGGACGAGTTCCTCGCCGCCTACCACCAACGCTCGAACGTCGAGACAGTCTTCTCGATGGTCAAGGCCAAGTTCGGCGACGGCCTCCGCTCCCGCACCGAGACCGGCCAGGACAACGAGGTCTACGCCAAGTTCATCGCCCACAACCTGTGCGTCCTCATCCAGAGCTTCTACGAACTCGGCATCGACGCAGAGTTCACCCGGGCTTGACGTCGATCACCGGATGGGAGCGCCACTCCCGCAGGTCGGCGATGACCTCGGTGGCGGGCTGGTACCGCTCGCTATCGGTCCCGTACGGAAGGCGCGCCGTGATCGGAGGGGCGTACGGGGCCACGGCGGCCAGGGCCTCGTTGGCCTCGGTCACCTTGATTGCCCAGTTCTGCACCCCCGTGGTCACGAACCACTTGAGCAAGTCGACGTAGTCCTCATCGGACAAGTGGGGTGGACGTGAGATCGTCGTGGTGTAGTCGCCCGCCGCATCCGCCACCGACACCGCGCTGATGGCCCGATCGAACAGCTCGTCGATGTAGGTCCGACGTCGGGACTTCACGTTCAGCGCGTACGTGATCCCCGCACCGAGGCCCACCGAGAGAAGGGGCACCACGATCAAGACCACCCACTCCATGCGGCGATCGTAGAGGAGCGCCTACCGGGCTGGGTCAGGCTCGAGTGAGTCGACGAGCTCGGCTGGGTTCGCTCCGAGAGCGGCTGCCAGGCGGACGATGCTCGACAGGGTCGGGTTCACCTCGCCGCGTTCGACGTGGCCGATGTAGGTGCGGTGGAGGCCGGCGTGCTCGCCGAGCTTCTCCTGCGAGAACCCGATCTCGCGACGGCGTGCCCTGATGCGCCCGCCGAAGGCGATCGAGAGGGCATCGGCCATTCGCCGACTCTCGCTACTTGCACTCTATGAATCGACAGCATAGACATAGCATCTGCCGTCTCTGGGAGGGACCGACAGTGGAGAACCTGATCATGGTGGCGGTGCTGGCCGCCCTCGTCTGCGGCTTCATCGCCGGCGAGCTGGGCAAGCGCAAGGGCCGCTTCGCCCAGGGGTTCTGGTTTGGGTTCCTCCTCGGACCGATCGGCATCGCCATCGTCGCCATGGACAGCCCAACGCCCGCCACCGTCCAAGCCCAGGCCGTCGCCGCCACCGCCGGCATGAAGAAATGCCCCGCCTGCGCCGAGTGGGTCCGCGAGGAAGCCATCCGCTGCCGCTACTGCAGCACCGACCTCGCCGCCGCCTGAACCCAGCGGAAGTTCTCGCAAAGCCTGACGAAGTCACGGAGAACGCACGATGACCCACCCCGCCGGCTATCCGGGAACCACCAACACGCGACTGCAAAACCTCTGGTACGGGGTCGTCGGGTGGTCCGTGATCATTGGACTTGTCTTCCTGGTCGGCGCCTGCGTGTACAGCATGGCGACGGACGACGACGACTCCGATTTCGACCGCAACGTCGACTGCGAGATGCGCCGCAACTTCGTCGAGGACGAATACGGCACGGAGACCCCCGACAACTTCTGCTGACCCGCAGCCGCGCCAAAACCCCCACGCCCGCGCCAGAACTCGCTGACCAGCAGTAGTTCTCGCGCAAAGCCCCGTGCGTGGCCCATCGCTGGCTCAGAACAGGACGGCGGGCCGGCGGAACGGTTCTGAGGCGGGAGCGGGTCGTGGATGGCACTCTCACGCCTCAGAACGCACCTAGAGGAGGACGTTTGGGTTCATGATGGCGTCGGGGTCGAGGGCGGCCTTGACCGCGGCCATGGCGGCCACGGTGGCGGCGCCCCGCTGGCGGGCCAGCCAGGCCCGCTTGGCCGTCCCGACCCCGTGCTCGGCGCTGATGCTGCCCCGGCGGTCGAGGACCAGGGCGAGGACGGCGTCATCGACGGTGTGGTCGTCGGGGGCGACGCCGGAGACGTTGACGTGGAGGTTGCCGTCGCCGAGGTGGCCGAAGATCCACGTCCGGGCGTCGGGGGCCACCTCGGCGACCCGGGCCGGCACCTCGTCGGCGAAGGCGGCGAGCGCACCCGCCGGCAGCGAGACGTCGAGCTTGTGGACCGCCCCGAGGGTCGAGATGGCCTCGGTCAGCGACTCGCGGTGGCGCCAGAGGGCTGCCCGCCGCGGCCCGTCGGTGGCCACCACGGCGTCGACCACACCGTCGAGAGAGCCGACCACCGCCGCCAGGACGTCGACCGGATCCGAGTAGCCGGCGGCCTCGACCAGGACGGTGACCGGCGGCGCCGGCGCCAGCGCGGGGGCGACGCCGAGGTGCGAGGCCACGAGCGCGGCCTCGGCCGCTCGATAGGCCTCCGCCGCCTCCAGCCCGGGGAGCGAACGGCGCAGCTCGCCCACCGCCACCACGGCGTCGGCCATGGTGGCGAAGGCCAGCGCCGCGAGCGCCCGCTCGGGCAGGTGGGGCACCAGCCGCAGACGGGCGGCGGTGACCAGGCCGAGGGTGCCCTCGCTCCCGCACAGCAGGCCCGACAGGTCGTAGCCGGTGGCGTCCTTCTCCAGCCGGCCCAGGTCGTCGAGCCGGGCGCCGGTGCCCCAGACGGCCTGGACGCCGAGCAGCTGAGCCCGGGTCGGGCCGTGCCGCACGACGTGGAGGCCGCCGGCGTTGGTGGCGATCGACCCGCCCACGGTGGCCGAGTCGCGGGCGGCCCAGTCGACGCCGTAGGCCCAGCCCGCGGTGCGGGCGGCGGCGTGGACGGCAGCGATGGTGGTCCCCGCCCCGGCGGTGAGCTGGCCGGCATCGGGGTCGACGTCGACGACGCCCGCCAGCCGTCCGAGGACCACCACCACCTCGCCGGCGAGGGGCACCGACCCGCCCACCAGCCCGGTGTTGCCACCCTGGGGCACGAGCGCCAGCCCCTCGGCCCGGGCCACGGCGACGACGGCCTCGACCTCGTCGATCGACCCGGGTCGGACGACGGCCGGGGTCGCACCCCGGAACCGCCCGGTCCAGTCGACGGCGTGGCCGGCGGTGACGGCGGGGTCGGTGAGGACGTGCTCGGGGCCGACGACGTCGACCAGTCCCCGCAGGGCCGACGGGGACAGAGGCGTCATCGGTGCACCAATCGACCGTGGGACAGGTCCGGCCCGTTCGCCATCATCGGGCACCGATGACCGTCGGCTCCGCTCGCTCCGCCGCCGAAGACAGAGCTGCGCCGTCTGGTTCGCTCGCTGCGCTCGCTCACCGGCGCGCCATCCGACGGTCGGACCCGTCGAACCCCTCGGCCGCCACCAAGCGCCGATGAGCAACGACGGCTCCGCCGCCGAAGAGACGACCCGCGCCATCTCGTTCGCTCGCTGCGCTCGCTCACTCCGGGTCGGTGAAGGAGGGGGCCCGGCCCTCCATCTCAGCCATGACGGCCTCGATCTGGTTGGGGCTGCCCATCAGCGCCTCCATGCGGCGCGACTCGTCGGTGAGGGACTCCTCGAGCGGGCGGGTGCCGGCCAGGTTGAGCAGGACCTTGGCGCCCTGCACGGCCTCCGGGTTGCGCCCGGCGATCTCGGCCGCCAGTGCCCGGGCCGCCGCCACCGGGTCCTCGACCACGTGGGTGACGAGACCGAGGTCGTGGGCCTCGGTGCCGCTGATCCGGCGGGCGGTGAAGACGAGCTCCTTGGCCACGTCCAGGCCGCACAGACGGATCAGGGCCTGGGGCCCGGTCATGTCGGGCAGCAGGCCCCATCGGACCTCCATCACCGAGAGCGTGGCGTCGGCGGTGCTGAAGCGGATGTCGGCGCCGAGGGCGATCTGGAGACCGCCACCCAGGACGTGGCCGTGCAGCGAGGCGATCACCGGCTGCGGGAGGGACTGCCACACGTTGGCCGCCTCCTGCGGGAGGTTGGACGGCCGTCCCGGCATCCGATCGACGATCGAGCGGCCCACGACCTCGGAGGCGCCACCACCGCCGTTCCCCGACCCGCCCGACCCCCCCGAGACGCCGGGCGCGGCCATGGCCGAGAAAGCGCCGAGGTCGAGCCCGGCACAGAACGACCGGCCGTCGCCCCGCAGCACGACGGCCCGCACCGAGCGATCGGCGGCGACCTGGTCGCCGGCCGCGACCAGCGAGGCGAACATCCGCGGGTCCAGGGCGTTCATCTTCTCGGGCCGGGACAGGACGACCTCGGCCACGCCGTCGGTGACGGTCACCGTGACCCGGTCGGGGTCGGGGGCACGGGGCGGCGTGGAGGTGTCGGCGTGGGCGGAGGTCGGCACGGAGGTCACCCGGAGAGGGTAGATCCGGGCCGCGGGGCGGGCCGAGGGCAGGATCACGGCGCTCGCCGCCGAACGATGGAGGGTCGATCGGCGCTGGTCCTGGCCTCAAGACCGGGACCACTCCGGCCGACAGGATCTGAGCCGATGTCCCGCCGCGCCCGTCTCCGCACCACCCGCCCGCTCCTCGGGCCGGGACCCCGCCTCACCGCCGGGGCGTCCGCCCGCGCCCTGGCCGCGACCGTCGCCGTCGGCGCCCTCCTGGTGGGCGCCCACCCGGTCGGCGCCCGCAGCGCGACCCCGGTGGCGGCCCAGACCGAGCCGAGCGCGCCCGAGACCGGCGACCTCCCCGAGCTGGGCGAGCTGACCGAGGTCAGCCCGGGGTTGGCCGAGGTGGAGCTGACCAGCGCCACCTACGACGAGGCCGTCGCCCACCGGGCGGCCATCGCCGACGATCGAGCCGCGGCGGAGCAGCGCGAGGCCGACGAGGGCGCCGCCATCGTCGCCCACACCGAGCGCGAGGCCGAGCTGACCGAGCAGATCGACGCCGCCCGCCGTCGGGCCGAGCACTGGGAGGCCGAGGCCGCCCGTCTCGACGACGAGGTGCGCGCCGTCGCCGTCGGCTCCTACATGCGGGGCAGCAGCGCAGACGTCGGCCCCCTCTTCACGCTCGACCCCGAGGCCCACAACCGCGAGGCCACCGCCGCGGTCACCTCCGACAGCCTCGCCCGCCGCCAGGTCGCCGAGCTGGAGCACGCCCGCAGCGAGGCCCGCAAGGCCCGCAACGAGGAGACCCTGTCCACCGCCATCCGCGACGGCGTGCGGGAGGCCCTCGCCGCCGCCCGCATCGCCCGCGACGAGGCCCGGGCCGAGAAGGAGCGTCTCGGCATCGAGCTGCTCGAGGCGGTCGACGCCATCGAGGACCAGCGCCGCCTGGCCACCGTCGTCGGGGCCGACTTCCCGCTCGTCGTCCTCGACGCCTACTTCAAGGCGGCCGAGACCATGGCACTGCTCGCCCCCGGGTGCGGGATCGAGTGGTGGGCGATGGCCGGCATCGGCAAGATCGAGTCACGGCACGGCACCTTCGGCGGAGCCGAGGTGCGGGCCGACGGCAGCCTCACCAAGCCGATCATCGGCATCCCCCTCACCGGCGCCGGCGGGACGGCCTTCATCGGCGACTCCGACGGTGGGCTCATCGACGGCGACCCGTCCGTCGACCGGGCCGCCGGGCCCATGCAGTTCATCCCCCAGACCTGGTCCGCCTACGGCGTCGACGGCGACCAGAACGGCGAGATCCAGATCCAGAACCTCTACGACGCCGCCGCCAGCGCCGCCCGCTACCTGTGCGCCGCGGCCGGCTCGATGGCCGACGTCGGCGGGCTCCAGCGCGGCTACATGGCCTACAACCACTCCGCCGCCTACGTGTCCTCGGTGCTGACCCAGGCGGTCCGCTACGGGAGCGCGGTCGAGATCGACGGCGTGCCCGCCCCGCCGGCGGCACCGCCCCCTCCCCCGCCACCGCTCACGCCGACCGACGGCACCACCACGACCACCACGACCACCACCCCGCCGGGCTGAGGTCGCGCGCCCACGAGGTGCCAGGCACCACGTGGGACCGGGATCCAGGCCTCACCCGTCATGGCGCGCCCACGTGGTGCCTGGCACCTCGTGGGACCGGGTCGGCGCGAAGGTCAGACGGCGGCGTCGGGAGGCGGGGGCGGGGGCTGGCCGCCGAGGTCGACGGTGGGCTCGGGGCCGAGGTCGACGGTGTGCTCGCCGGCCAGGTCCTCGGGGTCGAGGGCGGCCGCGGCGGCATCCGGTCCGGGCACGGCCGGCACCCCGCTGGGGTCGGTGGGCGGGTCGAGCTGGGCGGCCATGGTGACCAGCTCGGGCGGCACCTCGCCCAGGTCGCGGAGGACGGACAGCTCGGCCGTGTCCGGGTCGACCAGCCCGTCGAGGACGTCGAGGTCGTGCTCGGCCTGCTCGGCGTCGCGGTCGCGGCCCAGGTCCCGGAAGGCGGCCCGGGCCCGGCGCAGGGCCAGGCGGGCCTCGTCGGAGCGGCCCACGGCGTGGAGGGCGACGCCCAGGTTCAGGTCGCAGCTGGCCTCGTCGCCCCGGCGGCCCAGCGAGGTGAAGATGCCGCGGGCGCCGAGGAAGCGCTCGATGGCGTCGTCGGCCCGGTCGCCGTCGAGGAGGGCGACCCCGAGGTCGAAGTCGCCCACCGCGGCCAGGTCGGGCCGGCGGTGGTCGAGGAAGGTCGTGCGGGCGGCGTCGAGCAGCTCGATGGCGTCGGCCACGTCGCCGTCGTCGTGGTGCAGCACGGCCCGGTCGAGGACGCACATGGCGGCCCGCACCGGCATCCCCGAGGTGGCGTAGCCCCGCTCGGCCCGGTGCAGGGCCCGCCGGGACTCCTCGATGTGGCCGAGGGCGCGCAGGCTGCGGGCGGCGGCGGCTTCGGCCCCGGCGGCGTCGGGCCCATCGGGGTCGTCCCTGACGAAGACCCGCCGGGCCCGCTTGAGCAGGGCCAGGGCGTCGCCGTGGTGGTCGGCGTCGGCCAGGCAGTCGGCCGCCAGGCGCTGGGCCCGGGCCGCCCCCAGCTCGTCGCCCTGCTCGCGCAGCACGGCCGCGGCCCGCCCGGCGGTCTCGGCCGCGTCCAGGGGCTGGCCGTCGGCCCACAGCCGGCGGGCGGCGTCGATCAGGTCGCGCCCGTCGGGCACGGTGGTGATCTTCACGCTCTCCTGGGCATCGTCGAGCGGTCCGGGCACCCGACCGACACTAGAACTCGCGACCCCGCGGGGCCCGCGGAGGGCCCGCGGGAGGGCGGTTGTTGACGCGGTGCCAACCGCCCGCCTAGGTTGCCGCCGCCCAGGCGTCCATGACGCCGGTCACAGACACGCCCATCGGCTCTCGACACTGCGAGCCGCCCGATCCGCAGGGGGAAACCCAGTGATCCACGCTCGACGGCGCTCGCGCCGCTACCTCGCTCTCGTCGTCGTCCTGGCCCTCGTGGTCGGGGCGTGCGGCGGCAAGAAGGACGAGGGCGGCCCCGCCGGAGGCCCCGAGGAGTCCGCCGGCGATCCGGTCCGTGGTGGCTCGGTCACCTACGGCATCGAGGCCGAGACCGGTGACGGCTGGT
>DATHEV010000838.1:0-4420 GCA_035318405.1 Iamia sp. | reverse complement strand
GCTGGCGAACGCCTGGCGGGAGGTGCCACCGTCGAGACGCCCCGTCCAGTAGGCGTAGCCGGCCTGGTCGGGGCAGCGGCGCAGGAGCGTGAGGTAGACCAGCCTGACGGTGCGGCCGTTCCCCTCGGCGGTGAAGGTCGGGCACTCGTGCGTGGGCCTGACCTCGAGCACCACGGGGGGGTCGGAGACGAGGGTGAAGGTCCCGCCCCGGAAGGTGGCGGTCAGCGAGCGCATCCCCACCTCCAGCGATCGGGTCGCCAGCGAGGCGGTGCCGTCGCTGGCCACCGGGGCCACCCCGATGAGGTCGGTTCCGTCGCGGAACTCGACGGTGCCCGGCACCCCCGCCGGGGCCACCGCGGCCCGGAGGGTCACGGCATCGCCCTCGCGGGTCGGCTCGGGGCCATCGACGGTGAGGGTCGTGCCCGCCACGGTGACGTCACCCAGGCTGGCCGGGTCGCCGACGGGAGTGCACTGCACGTCGAACTCGATGAACCCGCCGAAGAGACGGGCCTTCATGGCGAGCGTGCTCAGCTCGACCGGCACCACCTGCCCCGGCGCGCCCTCCAGGGTGATCGAGGCCGTCTCACCGATGAACCCGATGACCTGGTCGGGGTCGGGGTCGACCGGCCGCGTGCTGTCGTCCATGAGGACGTTGTTGGCAAAGGTCACCTCGGTGCCCGTGCCGGTGCCGAGGTCACCGAAGCCGAAGGAGAGCGCGGTGAACCCGTCGTCGGGCGAGCCGGAGGGCAGGACGGGGTTGGACGGAGGGAAGAACCCGCCGAACGACGCGACCCCGTCGCCCCGATCGGCGAAGACCCGCACGTCGAGCTGACGCACCGTGGTCGCGACGCCGGGCTTGACCGCATCGGGCAGGATGCCGGCGACGCTGACGTTGATGCGGTGGCGGTCTCCGAGCAGGCCGGCCACCCCGCACTCGTAGACGGCCCCCCTCTTGGCCAGCACGGTGAAGGTGCCGGTGACGTTGTCGGAGTCGTAGAAGCGGTCACCGGAGTACTCGACGACGACCTCGCGAGCGCCCGTGGCGGTGTCGGGGGGCAGGGCGAACTCGACCTGCATGGCGAGGCTGTCGACCGGCACGCTCGGCAGGTAGCCGGCGGCGACAGGAGTCGAGTTGGCCCGGATCGGCATGGCCTGGCCGTCGAGGTAGGCCCGGAGGGTGCCGGTCGCGGGCAGGGTCGGGGTGCCGGGGATGACCACCGCCGCCGTCACCACCATCCCCTGCCGGAGGGTGTGGGCGGTGACGCTGCTGAGGGTCATGTCGGCGGGCTGGCGGGCATCACGCACGAAGGCCGTGCGCACCTCCGTCTGCCCCACCGTCGTGACCACCGCGCTCGGGGCGGGCTGTCCCGTCCCCGGGTCCACCTCGACCACCCTGAGCTCCATGGCGACCACCGCCGGCTGGATGTCATGGGCTCGCAGCCGGACTCGCTGGGTCACCTCGCCGCCCGGGGGCAGGGGCACACCGGTCAGGGCCATCAGCGCCGTGGTCTGGCTCGCGTCGTGCAGGGGGGCCGGAACCCAGTTCGTCCCGTCGAACCGCTCGATCTCCACGTTGGCGGACGTGACGGCGCCCCCACCGGGCGCACGGAGGGCGAGGTCGAGCCGGGCATTGGCCAGATCGGCACCGAGAGCGCTGTTGGTGACGGTGACGTCGAACTCCTCGGCCGGGCCGTCGATCTGGAACGAGGGCGGCACGTCGGCCACCACCGAGGGCCGGGCCGCGACCTCCGCATCGGTCGACGACGAGGTCGAGGCGGAGTACGGCGGGTTGCCCCGGTAGCGGGCGGTGATGTCGAGGTCTCCGACCGGCAACGAGGTGGTCAGGATCTCGGCCCGGCCGGTGCCATCGAGGTCGGCCAGGGCCACCACGTCACCGCCGACGCGGAACTCGACCGTGCCGGTGGGGTCGACGCCCACGGCGTCCTCGCACTCGGGGGTGCCGGTGCCCGCCGGGTCGGGTTCGACGGTGGCCGCCAGGGTCACCTCGTCGCCCTGGAAGGAGCTGGCGGGGTCGACCTCGACCAGCTCGGTGAGGGTCGGGCACCCGGGTGCGGGAGGCAGCGTCAGGTCGCCCTGGAGGGTCATGGTCAGGGAGTTGCCCGCGCCGGCCAGGGCTTCGTTCAGCTCGTCGCGGATGATGCCGGTGCACTCCGCGGTGTCGTCGGCCGGTGGGATGGTGAAGTTGGCGTCCGCCACGGTCACCAGGCGCGTGCCGGGGTCCCACGGCGTCGACGACTCGAGGCCCAGGCTGACCGGTGCGGTCGTGCAGGGGATCGGGCTGGCCGTGGGGTTGCCGATCCGGAGGTCGAGGTCGACCCGGACATCGGTCCGGAAGCTGACGTTGCCGTCGGCGTCGATCGAGCCGGTGCCGTTCCCCGGCGCCACCGACGAGAAGGAGGCGTCGACGAAGACGTCGAGACCGGCGGCCACGGTCTGGAAGCCGATGGTCGGCGTGGACAGGTCTCCGCCCGTCACCGCCCCGGTGCCACCATCGCCGGTGTCGTGCTGGCCGGTGATGGTGGTCGGGCTCTCCAGGGCGAGCGCGTCCTCGGCGGCTCGCACCCGGAGCGTTCCCTCGGTCATGGCGAGGCTGAAGGGCTGGACCGCCGCCCCGACGGGCCCGGCGCTCGTGACGACGGCTCCCACCCCCACGAACATGGCGACGGACATGACGATGGCGATCGTCCGGCTGCGGTTCCCCACGGCTTCCTCCACATGTCAGGCGCGCCACGTCATGACGCTGCCGCGGCGTACCGTGACACGACGAACCTTGCTGTTCGTGCGCGATGCGTGCGCCCCAGCGCCACATGGCGCCATCTGCCCGGAACGGGGGTCAGTCGGGGTCGGGGGCGACGGGTCCGGTCTCGGCCAGCAGCCGGACGTGGTCGCCGGCCCAGGCCTCGTCGGCGGGCCCCATCCCCCAGCCCTTGAGCAGGTCGCTCCAGGTGGCCCGGGTGAGGCGGCGGTGGTCGAACGCGGCGCTGTCGAGGTGGCCCAGGTGGCTGATGAGCAGGACGCCCAACAGGGCGGACGCCCCCATGATCACCCGGTCGGCCACCGGCCCGTCGGTCACGACGTCGGTGGCGATGGCCGCCTCGACGACCTCCTGGCCGAGGGCCAGCAGGCTGAGGGTCGAGCCCAGGACCCGGTCGAGCTCGGCCACGGGCACGATCTCGCCCCGCTCCGACAGGACCGAGAAGAGCATGTGGGACTCCTCGGGGAAGGCGTCCCAGGCGGCGACGAAGAACTCACCGAACAGCAGCAGGTCGGCGGCGGCCCGGTCGCGGTCGCTGGCGCCCCGCTCGGCGGCGAGGTCGTGGCTGCGGCTGCGCACGGCCACGAAGGAGCGGATGATGCGCTGGACCGAGACGTCCTGGAGATCGGCGACCAGAGCGCCCTTGGAGGCGAAGTGGGTGTAGACGGTGCCCACCGAGCAGCCCACCCGGTCGGCCACGGCCTGCATGGTCAGCCCCGGGATCCCCTCGCGGGCCACGATGCCCATCGCCGCGCCCAGAAGGGCGGCCCGGCGCGCCAGACGACGCAACTCGCGTCGGTCTCCCCCGACGACTTGGACCAGGTCCACCGCCGTCACCCCCCGAACACTACGCCATCGACGCAACCCGGACCCCGTTCAGCCCCACGGCCGCCCGGACTGTCCTCCTCCGCCGGGGCGCACGGCCAGGGCGCTAGATGACCGTCGTGCCGACGCTCATGGAGGCGTGTTGGCCGCCCCAGGAGACGAACGGGGCGCTGCAGCTGCTGACCGACATGGGCGTGCCGCCGGTGAAGTTCGTGGTCAGGGTGAACGAGAGCTGGTTGCCGCTGGCGACCGCCGGCAGGGTGCCCGTGTAGTAGCCGTTCAGCATCACCATCCGCATGCTGATGACACACCTGAGGACGCTCCTGTCACAGGGGGGGATCGCGTAGATCCGCACCTGCATGGTGACGTGGTTGGGGCCACTGCTGTTGAAGAGGTAGTTGGCGGGCCCACCGGCCGCGTACGTGCCGAGGGCGCTGAGGATCGAGAAGTCCGCCTGGTACCACGCCCCCGAGGGTGGGTTCCCCAGCTGGAACAGCTCGCTGAAGCCCCCCGACATCGTCCACCGGGACGCAGGTGGTCCGTAGGCGAAGAGGTTGAGCGAGTCGGCGGGCTGGGTGCAGGGGGGCGTGCCCTGGTCGCCCGGCAGCGTGTCGATCGTCAGCCCGGCCATGACCATCTGCGCGCCCGGCACGTCGAGGGGGTGGGGACCGGTCGCCGCCGCCGGAGCGGCGCTGCCCACGATCACCACCAGCGCGACGGCGATGGCCGCCACGCCCGTCAGGGTCCGCGATCGGTGCACGTTCTCTCCTCGGGCAGACATCAGCGCTGAGCACAGTGTGTCAGGTTCGCGGGGATGGC
>DATHEV010000837.1:0-4066 GCA_035318405.1 Iamia sp. | reverse complement strand
TGGAGGAGCAGCTCGCCCACCAGGCCTTCCACGACCCGCTCACGGGCGTGGCCAACCGGGCGCTCATCGTGGACCGCATCGACCACGCCCTCCGGCGCGGCAACCGCACCGGTGCCGACCCCGCCGTCATCTTCCTGGACGTCGACGGCTTCAAGAGCGTCAACGACCGGCTCGGCCACGAGGCCGGCGACGCCGTCCTCCGCCAGATCGCCGACCGCCTCGTGGCCACCGTGCGGGTCGAGGACACCGTCGCCCGACTCGGCGGTGACGAGTTCGCCGTCCTCGTCGAGGCGAACCACAGCCAGGCCGACGAGGCCCGCACCACCGCCGAGCGCATCCTCCAGACGATGGGCATCCCCATGGAGGTCGGCGACGAGCTCATCGCCGTCTCCGCCAGCATCGGCGTCGCCGTGGCCAACCCCCGCAGCACCACGGCGTCGCTGATCCGGGACGCCGACATCGCCATGTACCAGGCCAAGGCCGGCGGCAAGGCCCAGGTGATCGTCTACGACGTCGACATGGGCACGCAGGCGGGCGAGGCCCTCCAGCTCGAGACCGACCTGGCCCATGCCGTCGAGCGGGGCGAGCTCGAGCTCTTCTACCAGCCGGTGGTCGACCTCTCCGACGAGAGCGTCGTCGGCTTCGAGGCCCTGCTCCGGTGGTGGCACCCCCGCCTCGGCCTCGTCCTCCCCGACCGCTTCATCCCCATCGCCGAGAGCACGGGGCTCATCGTCCCCATCGGCCGCTGGGTCCTCGACACCGCCTGCGCCACCGCCGCCCGCTGGCAGGAGGCGGATCCCGACGGAACCATGACGATGGCCATCAACGTGTCCGCCCGCCAGCTCGCCTCGGACGACATCATCGACCACGTCTCCCACGCCCTGACGGCATCGGGGCTGGACCCGGGGCGCCTGGTGCTGGAGATGACCGAGAGCGCGCTCGTCGTCGACCCCGAGGAGACGGCGCGCCGGCTGCGGGCCCTGCGGGCGCTCGGACCCAAGCTCGCCATCGACGACTTCGGCACCGGCTTCTCGTCGCTCAGCTACCTCCGCCAGTTCCCCGTGGACATCCTCAAGATCGATCGCTCGTTCATCGAGACCATCACCGACGACACGCCCCTCCCGCCCATCGTCCGCGGGCTCCTGGACCTGGGCCGCACCCTCGATCTCGAGATCGTCGCCGAGGGCATCGAACGCGACGTCCAGCGCACCTGGCTCCGCGACCAGAGCTGCGAGCTGGGCCAGGGCTTCCTCTTCTCCCGGCCCCTGCCGGCGGCCGAGGCCGAGCGCCTCCTCCAGAAGCGCACCCCCGCCGACCCCCCGCCCCCCTGACCCGGCGCCGGCCCTACGCGTCGTCGATGCCGACGTCGGTCGCCGGCGGTGGGCCGGAGCGGCGGCGGCGCAGGGCGAGGAGGCCGCCGGCGCCGGCGGTCACGGCGGCGAGGCCGAGACCGGTGAGCAGGACGGGCGGCGCGCCGTCATCGCTCCCGGACGAGGCGGGGATGGGGGCCGGCGGCGCCGTGGTGGCCCGATCCGGCGACGCGGGCGCGGCCTCGAGCCCGGAGAGGTCTCGTTCGACCACCAGGTTGCGATCGGAGACCCGGCTGCCCAGGGCGAACTGGGGCCAGGTGTGGCCGATCTGGGTCCGGCTGCGCTCGAGCCAGGCCGCGGCCTCGTCGCTGCTCGCCTTGTGGAAGTTGAGGGCGTAGCCGCCCTCGTGGACCCGCAGCAGGGTGAACCCGCCGGGGTACTCCTTCACCGCCGCCACCTCCTGGTGGACCACGCCCGGCGCGCCCGGCAGGTCGCTGCGCTTGTTGCGGTGGGTGTGCCCGGCGTGGTGCAGGAACACCCCCGGGTTGGCCCGGTACCGCTCGACGATGGTGGCGGCCTGGGCGGCGTCGAGCGTGCTGCCGTCGGTGACCGGGTACGGCGAGCCCTCGACGACGAGGGGGTGGTGGCCGAACACCACCGTCGGCCGGTCGGGGTCGGCGTCGACCGTCTCCCGGAACCACTCCATCTGGTCGTCGGACAGCCCACCGGAGTCGCTGCCCTTGCCCGGCTTGTCGTAGGTGTCGAGGCCCAGCACCCGCAGGCCGTGGGCCTCGGTGGCGATCCAGCCGGGCTCGTCGTCGGGGAGGAACTGGTCGGCGAAGCAGTCGTGGCCCTGCCAGCGCCCGACGCGGCAGGCGGCGTAGGGGTCGCCGTCGTGGGCCCGGTCGTGGTTGCCCCGGGTGAGGAACCAGTCGGTGTGGCGCTCGCCGAAGCGATCGAACATCTCGCGGGCGGTCCGGAGGTCGACCGGCTCGGCCTCGGCGGTGATGTCCCCGGCGGCGAGCAGGAACCGGGCGCCGAGCCGGGCGGCGTCCTCCGCCACCGATCGGAACATCACCTCGGGGTACGGCGGGAGACCCGGTGCCTGCGAGACCCCCTCGAGGCCGGGGATGTCGCCCGACCGGCCCGCCACCGTCTCCCCGACGTGGAGGTCGTTACACAGCACCACCGAGAACAGGAACCGGCCCGGTGGCGGCATCGGCACGGTGAACGCGAACGGCCCGGTGCCCGGGGCCGGCCCGTCGGCCGTGCTCACGGCGTTGCCGTCGATCAGGCTGAAGACGGTGGGCGGCACCGGCAGGCCGGCCGAGCGGGCCTGGTAGTGGTAGGTCCGCCCCGGCTCGAGCCCGGTGAGGCGGACCTGGTGGTACGGCGTGTCGGTCCGGTCGCTGCTGGCGGTCCGGTCGAGCCGGGCCGGGTCCGTGCCCCACACCACCTCGGCGTCGGCGGGCGCCGGCTCCATGCGGCCGAGGTCGTCCTCGGAGCCGGTGGCGCCGGTGTACCAGGTGAGGATGGCCTCGTCCTCGGTGAGCGTCACCAGCTCCAGGTGGGCCGGCGTGACGGCTCCGGTTCCCGCCGCCCCCGCCCGGCGGGGGGCGACGAGGGGGCCGAGGCCGACGGGCGCCGCCGCCAGCGCGAAGGCGGTCCACCGCAGGGTGTCCCGTCGGGTGACGTAGCAGCCAGGCACGGCCGCAAGGTAGTGGTCGCCGGTGACCCCGAGATGACCGGCGCCGGTCGGCAGGCGGTCGACGGGGTGACGCGCCGGCTAGGCGCCGGGGGCGCGCGTCCAGGGTTCGTGGTCGAGGAGGGCCTGGACGGCGGCCGCCAGGACGGTCGGGCGCCGGGCCGGCCCGGGGGGGTGGAGGGCGCCGGGGTCGATCCGGAGGAGGCGGTTGGCCCCGCTCGCCAGCGACACGAGGACGACCGCCAGCGCGTCGGCGTCGAGCTCCTCGCCCGAGGGCCGTGCGGCGCGGGGCCAGAGCCGCTCCACGCGCGTCGCCACCGCGGCGAGGGTCTCCTCGTAGCCGCGCACCAGCGTGGACCGCACGGCGGGGTGGTCGGCCTCGGCGAGGAAGGCCAGGGGGATGTGGGGGATGGGGAGGCGATCGGCGGTGGGGTGGACGAGCAGCGAGGAGACGACGGCGGCGGTCCGCCCGGGGCCCGGTGCCGGCTTCGCCTCGACGACCCGGTCGAGGGCGGCCACGTAGCGCCGCCGCTCGGCGGCGAGCAGCCACCGGAGGAGGTCGAGACGCAGCTCGTCGGACGAGGACCAGTGGTTGTAGACGCTGCGCCGGCTGACCCCGGCGGCGCGGGCGACGGCGGCGACGGTGACGTGGCCGAGCGACCGGATCTCGCCGCCGTCGCCGGCCATGGCCCGGGCCCGCGTGCGCTCGAGGAACAGCACCGTGGCGGCGTCGAGGGCGTCGCGCTGGGCGGGCGTCCACCGGGCCGACACCTCGGCGTACAGGGCGGCGGGGCTCGGGCCCGGCGGGGGACCGGTGGGTACCGGCGGGGGCCCGCTGATGGCCATCTCGCTGAGGATGGCCCGGACGGCATAGGCCATCAGGCCCCACCGGCGGGGCCCGAGGCCGTCGTCGGCCGGGACGGCGATCCTCCCGACGGCGGGGAGCGAGCGGTGCAGGACGGCGAAGCCATCGCCCAGGCACCACACGGCGACGGCGGCGTCGTCGGGGCGGAGGGGCGGGGCGATCGTCCGGCCGCCGAGCCCGAGGACG
>DATHEV010000836.1:0-7992 GCA_035318405.1 Iamia sp. | reverse complement strand
CCGCCACCATCTCGGCCAGCGGGACGTCGCCCCGGAACAGGAACATCGAGTCGCGCAGCGAGCTGCCCGCCGTGAGCTGCATGGCGTCGAGGTGGCCGTCGGCCTCGAGCAGGCGGGCCACGACGAGGCTGTCCTCGATCGCCAGTCCGTCGGCCGGGCCGTCGACCATGCCCAGCTTGGCGGTGACGGCGATGGCGTCGCCGACCTCGTCGCGCACCGCGGCCACGACCCGGCGGGGGAAGCGGCTGCGGGCCTCGATGGGGCCGCCGTAGTCGTCCTTGCGCCGGTTGAGGTCGGGGCTGAGGAACGAGCTCAGCAGGTAGCCGTGGCCGAGGTGGATCTCGACGGCGTCGAACCCGCCGGCCACCGCGACCCGCGCCGCCCGGCGGTACCAGCCCACGACCTCGTCGAGCTGGGGCCGGGTGGCGGCCTTGACCCGGGCCATGGCCGGGCCGCTGAACCGGGCGCTGGGCGCCAGCGTGGGACAGCCGTTGGAGCGCACGTTGGCCACCAGGCCGGCGTGGCCCAGCTGGGCGCTGACGTGGGCGCCCTCGGCGTGGACGGCGCCGGTCAGCCGGCGGAGGTCGGGCACCAGCGCGTCGTCCATCACCAGCGTGTGCCTCTGCGTGCGACCGCCGGGCGCGACGGCGCAGTAGGCGACGGTGGTCAGGGCGGCGCCGCCCCGGGCGACCCGCCGGTGGAACTCGATCAGCTCCTCGGTGACCCGGCCCTTGGGCATGACGCCCTCGAACGTCGCCGCCTTGGTGATGCGGTTGCGGAGCGTCAGCGGCCCCAGCCGAAACGGCGTGGCGGCAACGAGGCTCACACGCCGGCGGCCTGGTTCAGGCGGTTGAGGCGCTCGACCGCCTCCAGGTACTCCTCGACCAGGCGCTGGATCACCGCCGCCGTCTTCTCGACCTTGTTGAGCTGGCCGACGACCTGGCCGACCGGGTTGAACATGACCGAGAGGGCCTTGTCGGCGTAGCGGTGGCTGCGGGCCACGCAGTCGCCCGAGACCATGTACTGGAGCGGCATGGGCAGCGGGTCGGGGGCGTCCGGGCCCGACCACGCCTCGGTCCACTCGGTCTTGATCATGCGGCACGGCTTGCCCGTGAAGCTCCGGCTGCGGACGGTGTCCCGGGACGTGGCGTCGAGCAGCTGCTTCTGCTGGGCCGGCGGCAGGTCGGCCTCCTCGACGGTGAGCCACAGCGACCCGGCCCACACGCCCTGGGCGCCCATCGCCAGGGCGGCGGCGATCTGCTGGCCGGTGCCGATGCCCCCGGCGGCGAGCAGCGGGGTGGGGGCGATGGCCTCGGCGATCTGGGGCCAGAGGACGACCGAGCCGACCTCGCCGGTGTGGCCGCCGCCCTCGCCGCCCTGGCCGATGACGATGTCGACGCCGGCCTCCTTGTGCTTGAGCGCCTGGTAGGGCGACCCGCACAGCGCCGCCACCTTGCGGCCGGAGTCGTGGATCAGCTCGATCACCTCGACCGGCGGCGTGCCGAGGGCGTTGGCGATCAGCTTCACCTTGGGGTGGTTCAGGGCGCACTGCACCTGCGGGGTGGCGGTGGCCTCGGTCCACCCGAGGAGCTGGAGGCTGTTGCTCTCGCCCTCGGGCAGCTCGGGCACGCCCCGGTCGGCGAGCAGCTTCTGGGCGAAGTCGAGGTGCTGCTGGGGGACCATGTCGCGGAGCGTCTGGGCCAGGTGCTCCGGGTCCATGTCGTCCATGCCCTCGTACTTGCCGGGGATGACGATGTCGACGCCGTAGGGGTGGTCGCCGACGTGCTCGTCGATCCACTGGAGCTCGACCTCGAGCTGCTCGGGGCTGAAGCCCACGGCGCCGAGGACGCCGAAGCCGCCGGCCTTCGACACCGCGGCCACGACGTCACGGCAGTGGGTGAAGGCGAAGATGGGGAACTCGATGCCGAGCTCGTCGCAGATCGGGGTGCGCATGGTGGTCAGCTCCTGTGAGGTGATCGGTCGTGGGCGGTGAGGACGGCCTTGAGCGAGGCGACGGCCACCTCGTCGGTCACCGCGTCGGGGTCGATGCGGCGCATCATCTCCAGGCCGAGGAGGAGGCCGATGACGGTGGCGCCGGTGCCGGGGGCCGGGTCCACCCACTGGGTGGCGTGCTGCTCGATCCCGGTCCAGGCGCCCTGGTACCGCTTGGCCAGGTAGCGGGTGGCGTCGGGGCTCTGGGCGGCGTAGCTCCACAGCTCGTGCTCGAGGGCGATCCAGCGGCCGTCGCCGCTCGGCGGCCGGGCGACGGCGTGCCACATGGCCGCCAGCCACTCGTCGAAGCTGGCCGCCGCGGCCTGCTCGGCGGCGATGGCGACGGTGGCGTCGCCCACCCACGTCTCGAGGAGGGCGAACAGCAGGCCCTCCTTGCTGCCGAAGTGGTCGTAGAGGGCGCCGCTGGTGCGCCCGGCGGTGCCGGCGATGGCGTCGACCGACGCCCCCGCGATCCCCCGCTCGGCGAACAGCGTCGCCCCGGCGTCGAGCAGCGCCCTGCGGGTCTCCGCCCGCCGCTCCTCCTGCGTCGCCACCCAGAGACATTGCCCCCGTTACATAACGAAGTCAATGTCGATGGACCACGAGGTGCCAGGCACCTCGTGGTCCCCGGACACTCGGTGCCTGGCACCGAGTGTCCGTCAGACGTGGTCGAGGACGCTGGTCCAGCCGGCGTCGGCGGCGGCGGGGATGACGTGGTCGGCGGCGGCGAGGGCGTCGGGATGGGCCACCGCCGGCACCAGGGCGACGGCGGCGCCCGTGAGGAGCTCGACGTCGTTGGACCCGTCGCCCACGGCCAGGACGCGTGCGGGATCGAGCGCCTCGGCCGCGCAGTAGGCGAGCACCCCGTCCCACTTGGACTGGCCGAGCGGGGCCACGGTGAGGGTGGCGTAGCCGGCGAACTCGATCGACCGGTCGAGGTGGGTCTCGGCCCGGTCGCCGATGGCGTCCCGCGCCGCCACGCACCGGCCGTGCTCGACCCCGATGACGCTGAAGCCGAGCACCGCCTCCTCGGCGACGACGGCGTCGAGATCGGCCGCCGGTGCGCCGAGCTGGCGGACGTGCTCGGGGTGCGTCGACGGGGTGGCGCTGAGCACGGCATCGAGCGTCGGGTGGTCGAGGTAGACGACGGGATCCAGCCCGGCCGACCGGAAGCCGGCCAGGACGGCGACGGCCTCGTCGGTCGGGTACGGCGCCCGATGGAAGCGGGTGCCGGTGGCCAGGTCGATCCCCAGCGCCCCGTTGAGCACGACGGCCGGGGGCTCCAGGCCGACGCGGGCCAGCGGGGCGCGCGTCGAGGCCAGACGCCGGCCGGTGGCGACGAGGACGGGCACGCCCCGCGCCTCCAGCGCCCGCACGGCGGCGACGACGGACGGCGCCACGTCGTCGTCGGTGTGCCACAACGTCCCGTCCAGATCGGTGACGACCAGGCTGACGTCGATGCTCACAGCGCCCACCGGCGGAACCCGGCCTCGCCGTCGGGGCCGAGGGGGTCGGCGCCCCACGGCTGCTCGTCGTCGTGCGCCGCCCACGAGTGGCACAGGACCGACGCCCCGTCGGCCAGCAGGCGCCGGGCCACGGCGAACCCGATCCCGGCGGTGCGGCTCACGCCCGTCACCACCGCCACCCGACCGTCCAGAGGAGCCATCGGGGCCAGCGTGCCAGGCTGCGGCCCATGAGCGAAGAGCGAATCCCGGCCCTGGTCATCAGCGGCACGATCGTGATCGACCCGGCCCAGGTGCCTCGTGCCCGCGAGCTCCTGGCCCCGCTGCTGGTCGCCACCCGCGCCGAGGCCGGCTGCCTCGCCTACGGGTTCTACGCCGACCTCGACGACCCGGGCACCTTCCGCGTCTACGAGGAGTGGGAGTCGGCCGAGGCCAACGCCGCCCACTCCGCCTCGGCCCACCTCGCCGCCTTCATGGCCGGGATCGGCGAGCTGGACGTCCGGAGCGTCCGTCTCGATCGCTACGAGGTCGCCGGGGCCCAGCGGATCATGTGAGTGACGGATGCGCCTGCTCCACGTGGCCGAGGTCGACCGCTCCACCGGGTCACGGGTCGGGGGCCCGCCGCCCGCCGGCGTCGACCTCACCTGCCCGACCTGCGGCGGACCGGCCGAGTACGTCCTCACCCTCGGGCCCGACGTCCTCGGCCCGACCGTCGACGACCGCGTCGTGTCGCTCCTCGCCTGTGCGGCCTTCGGGTGCCGCTGGGACGGGCCCGAGGGCGTCGACCGCTCCGTCCTGGTCGTCGACCACCCGGACGCGCCCCGATCGGGTCCCGACGACGGCACCGGGTTCGAGGGCCGGGCCCTGGTGGTCGACCCGCCCACCGACGTCGATCCCGACCCCAACAGCGACCAGAGCAAGGTCGGCGGCGCCCCCGGCTACCTGCAGCCCTGGGGCCACGCCGTCGGGCCGGAGCGGGAGGACGCCGGGTTCGCCTTCCTGGCCCAGTGGTCCGAGGCCTCGTACCGGCGCGACGTGCGCCGCGGGACGTACCCCTTCGCGTTCGGCACCGTCTACCTCTTCGCCGGCGTCCACGCCAACGGCCAGGTCGACCTGGGGACGACCCGCGGCTTCTGGCAGAACGCCTAGCTCCGCCCTCCTAGGTTGAGCGCCATGCGTGCTGCTCAGGTCCTGCGTCTCGACGGTCCCGACGGGATGGAGGTGGCCGAGGTCGACGAGCCCGTGGCCCGCGACGGGCAGGTGGTCATCGACGTCGAGGCCGCCGGCATCACCTTCCCCGACCTGCTGATGACCCGCGGCGAGTACCAGATGAAGCCGAACCCGCCGTTCGTGCCCGGGTCGCAGGTGGCGGGCACGGTCCGATCGGCGCCCGAGGGGTCGGGCCTGCGGCCCGGCGACCGGGTGGCCGCCCTCTGCGGGCTGGGCGGGCTGGCCGAGGTGGCGACCGCCGGCCCCGACGCCGTCTTCCCCCTGCCCGACGAGGTGTCCTTCGCCGTCGGGTCCGTGCTGCCCGTCAACTACCTCACCGCCGAGTTCGCCTTCGAGCGGCGGGGCCGCCTCCAGCCGGGCGAGACGGTGCTCGTCCACGGCGCCGCCGGCGGGGTCGGGACGGCGTGCATCCAGGTGGCCAGGGCCATGGGCGCCCGGGTCATCGCCGTCACCTCGACCGACGACAAGGCCGAGGTGGCGCGCCGGCTGGGCGCCGACGAGGTCGTGGCCACCGACGGGTTCAAGGACGCCGCCCGCGAGCTCACCGGCGGCAAGGGCGTCGACATCGTCCTCGACCCCGTCGGCGGCGACCGCTTCACCGACTCGCTGCGGTCGCTGGCCACCGAGGGCCGGCTGCTGGTCGTCGGCTTCGCCGCCGGCGAGATCCCGACGGTGAAGGTGAACCGCCTCCTCCTGGCCAACACGACGGTCGTCGGCGTGGCGTGGGGCGAGTACGCCTTCTCCCATCCCGGCTACCTCCAGGATCAGTGGGCCCGCCTCCTCCCCCACCTCGCCTCGGGTGCCGTCGACCCGCTCATCGGCGGCACCTACCCGCTCGCCGAGGCGGCCGTGGCGGTGGGCGAGCTGGCCGCCCGGCGGGCCACCGGCACCCTCGTCGTCGAGCCCCGCCGCTAGCCGCTCGCCCGCCGATGCCGTGACCATCAGGCCCGAGGGGCCCGCCGACGCCCCCTCCTCGACCGGGTCGTCGGCATGACCGGCCGCGACCCCTCGTGGGCCCCGGCCTGACCGGAGCCGGCGAGGGTGAGCGGCGTGGGCCAACCTGGCCCGATGGGCGACGGCATCACGTACACCTGGCGGGGCCCGATCACCGACGCCGAGATGGTCGACCTGGTGCTGTCCTTCGACGGGAACGCCGAGGTCGGTTGGTGGGACCGCATCCGCCCCCGGAGCCTGGGGTGGGTCGCCGCCCGCGCCGCGGACGGGCTCCTCGTCGGGTTCGTCAACGTGGCCTGGGACGGCGGCGACCACGCCTTCCTGATCGACACCAAGACCCGGCGCGCCGCGCAGCACCGCGGCATCGCCACCGAGGTCGTCCGGGTGGCCACCCGCCACGCCCGCGCCGCCGGCTGCGAGTGGCTCCACGTCGACTTCCAGGCGCCGGCGCTCGCCGCCTTCTACGTCGACGCCTGCGGCTTCACCCCGACGAACGGCGCCACGATCCACCTCCCGTCGCTCCCCTCCGAGGCCTGACTCCGTCGAGCGGCTGGCGTCCCGGACAAACTCGTGGGGGCCGGTGACGACCCCGGCGCGAGCCTGCTGGCTCGTGCCCGAGATCCGCTTCGACGACCGCATCGCCCGGACCTACGACGCCGACTCGGCCGATCGGTTCGCCCCCGAGGTCCTCGGGCCGACGGTCGACCTCCTGGCCGAGCTGGCCGACGGTCGCCCGGCCCTCGAGCTGGCGATCGGGACCGGCCGCGTCGCCGTCCCGCTCCGCCAGCGCGGTGTCGAGGTCCACGGCATCGACGTGTCCCCGGCCATGATCGAGCGCCTCCGGGCCAAGCCGGGGGGCGCCGCCATCCCGGTGACGATCGGCGACATGGCCACCACCCGGGTGCCGGGCCGCTTCGGGCTCGTGTACCTCGTGTTCAACACGATCAACAACCTCACGACCCAGGACGAGCAGGTGGCGTGCTTCCTCACCGCCGCCGACCACCTCGAGCCGGGCGGCTGCTTCCTGATCGAGGTCGTGGTGCCCGAGCTGCGCCGGCTCCCGCCCGGCGACACGGCGCGCGTCTTCGCCCTCAGCCCGTCGTACGTGGCCGTGGAGGAGTTCACCGACTTCACCGAGGCCCAGATCGCCTGGTCCCACCACTACCGGGCCGTCGATGGCCGGTTCGAGGTCTTCTCCGCCCCGTACCGCCACGTGTGGCCCTCCGAGCTCGACCTCATGGCCCGGCTCGCCGGGCTCACCCGCCGCTCCCGCTGGGCCGACTGGGACCGCAGCCCGTTCACCGGCGAGAGCCGCAGCCACGTCTCCGTCTGGACCAAGCCCGCCTAGGGAGCGGGCCGGCTCAGCGGCGCCAGCAGGGTCGGGGTCGACGCCGCGAGCCACTCGAGGTCGGTGGCGATCAGACGCAGGGTGGCGGCGGCCTCGGCGGCGTCGATCGGCCAAAGCCCAGGACGCGGGGCGCGCCGTCGAAGCCGGCTCGGGCCAGGTGGTCCAGGAGCTCGTGCACCGTGGCCGTCCACGGACCGGTCGTGCGGTGCGCCCCGAGCTCCGATCGCCAGACCGACGTCCCGCTCCGGCCCTGCGGCAGTCGCTCCTCACCCACCCGCCGATCATGCCCGGTGGGCCGCTGCGCTCACCGTGGATCGGATCGAAGTCGAAAAGGGCCCGAGGGCGGGCGACGAGGCGGTCTACGTTCGGGCCGCCATGAGGGTGCCCGACCGGTGTGTGACGGATCTTCGGCAGCAGGGCTACCTGGTGGTCGAGGGCTTCCTCGGGGCCGACGAGCTGGCGGCGGCCCAGGACGACCTGTGGCTGCACTACCCGCGGCCCGAGGAGTACTTCGCCGACCCGGCCGCCCATGCCTGGCTGGCGGGCGACCAGTGGGCCGGCAGCGTCGGTGCACCGTGGCGATCGTGGAACCTGAACCGACTGGCCTTCCACCCCGACCTGCTCGACCTGGCGGAGCGCTTCCTGGGCTCGGCCGACCTGCGGCTCTACCAGGCGGCCCTGTGGGCCAAGTACGCCGGGGCCGTGGACTACGACCAGCGCCACCACCGCGACTTCGTCAACCACAGCCTCGTCGTACCGAAGCGCTCCCGGCCCGCCACGCAGCTTCAGAGCTGGATCCTCCTGTCGGACGTCGGCGACGAGGACGGACCGACCAAGGTCGTTCCGCTGCCGGTCGGTGAGAGCGTCCCGTACTGGCCGGTCCCGGGGCATCACGACATCACGAACTACCTCCCCGCGGGGATGTTCGCCGAGGACGAGGTCTCGATGACAGGTCCCGCAGGAACCCTGTTCACCCTTCGGACCGACGTACTTCACCGTGGGTCG
>DATHEV010000835.1:0-6195 GCA_035318405.1 Iamia sp. | reverse complement strand
ACGCTGCGCCTCACCGTGCCCGCCGAGCTGGTCAACCGCAGCTACCCGCTCCTGCTCACCAGCCGCTGGGGCGACAGCGCCGACACGCCGGCCACGGTCCGGGTCTTCGGCCCCGAGGCGCCGTACGGGCCGGAGCAGCCGACTGCCGTCGCCGGGCCGCACTCCGCCACGGTGACCTGGCCGCTGCCGGGCGAGGACAGCTGGCCGGCGACGAGCTACGAGGTCACCGCGTGGGTCGACGGTGAGGTCGTGGCGACCCGGTCGGTCACCGATCCGACCGCGACGTTCACCGGTCTGTCGGCCGAGCTGTCGCACACCTTCACCGCGGTGGCCGTGAACGAGGTCGGTCGCTCCGAGGCCTCGTTCGCCAGCCCCGCGATCGTCCCCGCGGGCCCCGACATCTCTCCGTTCACGTCCATCACCAAGTTCGTGCAGCGCCAGGAGCGCGATCTCCTGGACGACCTCCCGGGCCACCCGACCGACCAGTGGATCGCCCGTCTCCGTGCCGGCACCCACCTGCCTGCCGACCTGGTGGTGGATCTTCGGGCGACCCGGCACCACGTCACCCACGTCGACCCCGTCGCCCGCCTGTACCTCGCCTACTTCCGGCGGCCGCCCGAGCCGGCCGGGTTGCGGTACTGGTCCCGGCAGATGTTCACCGGTTTCTCGATCGATCACGTCTCGCAGGCCTTCGCCGCCTCGGCCGAGTTCCGCGCCCTCTACGGCCCGTTGTCCAACCGGGCCTTCGTGGAGCGGATCTACCTCAACGGGCTGGGCCGACCGGGCGAGCCCGCCGGGGTCGCCTACTGGACGGCCGAGCTGGACTCCGGGCGCCGGAACCGGGGCACGGTGATGCGGGGCTTCTCCGAATCGACGGAGAACCGGGGGCTGAAGGCGTCGAAGGTGACGGTGGCCGTGCTGTGGGCCCAGATGCTGGAGCGGGTGCCGACGGCGACCGAGCTGGCCACCACGGCGGCCCGCCTCGACGACGGCACCACGGTGGCCGCCATCGCCGGCGAGATCCTGAGCAGCGACGAGTACGCCACCCGCATCTCGGGCTGACGCCCACCTCCTCCGGCGATAGGGTCGGGGCACAACCTGATCGGGGAGCTCGTGGCCACGGGCTGAGAGGACGGCTGGACCCGCCGTCGACCCGCACACCTGACCTGGTTAATGCCAGCGGAGGAAATCGTGTCCTACCTCGTCGTCGTCCCGTCCCGTCCCCGTCGCGCCCTCGCGGCCGGCCTGGGGTTCGTCCTGCTGCTGGGCGTCACCGCCTGCACCGACGACCCCGAGCCCGCCGGCGTGGGCGAGTCGGGCACCACCGAGCCCGACGCCGACGCCTGCCGGCCCGAGGAGCTCCCCGAGCCCATCGACCCGGCGGCGATGGCCGACGCCGATCTCGACGGCACCACCGTCACCCTCGCCACCCACGACTCCTTCGCCGTGTCCGACGGGCTGTTCGACGCCTTCACCGAGGAGACCGGCATCGAGGTCGAGCTGGTGTCCACCGGCGACGCCGGGACCATGGTCAGCCAGGCGATCCTCACCGCCGGCGACCCGGTGGCCGACGTCATGTTCGGCATCGACACCACGTTCCTGTGCCGGGGCACCGAGGCCGGGCTGTTCGTGCCGTACGCCCCCGAGGCCCTCGCCGACGTGCCCGACGAGTACCACCTCGCCGTCGACGATCTGGCCACGCCGATCGACGTCGGCGACGTGTGCCTGAACTACTCCAAGACGGCCTTCCCGGACCCGGCCGACGCCCCCCAGTCGCTCGACGACCTCACCGATCCCGCCTTCGCCGACGCGTTCGTCACCGAGAACCCGGAGACGTCGTCGCCCGGCCTGGCCTTCCTGCTCGCCACCATCGCCGAGTACGGCGCCGACGGGTGGGAGGACTACTGGGCCGACCTGCGGGACAACGGCGTCGAGGTCACGGCCGGGTGGGAGGAGGCCTACAACGGCAGCTTCGGGGCGGGGTCCGGCGAGCGCTCGATCGTCACCTCCTACGCCTCCAGCCCCGTCGCCGACGTCGTCTACTCCGACCCGCCCCGGGACGAGCCCGCCATCGGCGTGGTGGCCGACGCCTGCTTCCGCCAGGTCGAGCTGGCCGGCGTGCTGCGGGGCACCGACGAGCCCGAGGCCGCCGCCCGGCTGGTCGACTTCCTCCTGTCGCCCACGTTCCAGGAGGACATCCCGCTCAACATGTTCGTCACGCCGGTGAACGAGACGGCCACGCTGCCGGCCGAGTACACGGCCCACAGCACCGAGGTCGACGAGCCCCTCACGCTGACCCCGGCCGAGATCGAGGCCGGCCGGGACGGGTGGACCGAGCGCTGGACCGAGATCGTCCTGCGATGAGCACCACCCATCGTTCTCGGCCCGGAAGCGCACCGCCACGGTGCCCATCCGTGCCGAGAACGGGGTGATGGCGGTGCGGCGCCCGCTGCTGTGGGTCGCGGTGGCCCTCGTGCCGCTCGCCTTCCTGGCCGTCTTCTTCGCCTACCCGGTGGCCACCATCCTCGAGCGGGGGCTGAGCGAGGGCTCGGCGCTCGACGTGATCCGGCGGCGCTCGACCGGCCGGCTGGTGGCCTTCACCGTGGCCCAGGCGGCGGGCTCGGCCGTGCTCAGCCTGGTGGTCGGGCTGCCGGCGGCGTGGGCCGTGGCCCGGGTCGACCTCCCCGGCCGGCGGCTGGTGCGGGCGCTGCTCGTCGTCCCCTTCGTCCTCCCCACGCTGGTCGTCGGGGCCGCCCTCCAGGCCACGTTCGAACGCTTCGGGGTCGACGGCACCGAGGGCTTCCACCTCGAGCGCACGGTGGCCGCCATCCTCCTGGCCCACATGGTGCTGAACGTGGCCGTGGTCGTGCGGGTGGTCGGCTCGCACTGGGCCCTGCTCGACCCCCGGGCCGAGGAGGCGGCCCGCGTGCTGGGGGCGTCCCGGCTGCGGGTCCTGCGCGAGATCACGCTGCCCCGCCTGGCCCCGGCGGTGTGGAGCGCGGCCGGCATCGTGTTCCTCTTCTGCTTCACGTCGTTCGGGGTCATCCTCACCGTCGGCGGGCCCGGGCGGCCCACGCTCGAGACCGAGATCTGGCGCCAGGCCACCCAGCGGACCGACCTGCCGACGGCCACCGCCCTGGCCCTCCTCCAGATGGTCGTCGTGGTGACGCTGGTCGCGGCGGTGGGCGGGGCCGAGCGGCGGGCGGCAGCGGGGGCGATCGTGCGCCGGCCCGTGCCGCCCCGGCGGCTCGCCACCGCCCGGCAGCGGCTCGGCGTGGCTCTGGCCCTGGCGCCGGCCGCGGTGCTCGTCCTGGTGCCGCTGGGCGTCCTGGTCGAGCGGTCGCTGGCCGTCGGCGGCGGCTACGGCCTGGGACACTTCCGGGCCCTGGGTGACGAGACGGGCACCGGGCTGAGCGTGGCCCCGCTGGCCGCGGTGGGCACGTCGCTCACCTACGCGGTGGTGGCGACCCTGATCGCGGTCGTCGTCGGCGGGCTGGCCTCGGTGGTGATCGCCCACGCCGGGCGGGCGCCGGGCCGGACCCTCGACGTGCTCCTCATGGTCCCCCTCGGCACCAGCGCCGTGACCCTCGGGTTCGGCCTGCTGGTGGCGCTCGACGAGCCGCCGCTCGACCTGCGCTCGTCGCGGGCCATCGTGCCGATCGCCCAGGCGCTCGTCGGCCTCCCGTTCGTGGTCCGATCGCTGGTGCCGGCGCTGCGTGCGATCGACCCCCGCACCCGCGAGGCGGCGACCGTCCTGGGCGCCGGCCCGTGGCGGGCGCGATGGGAGGTCGACGTCCCCCTCGCCGCCCGGACCGTCCTCGTCGGGGCCGCCTTCGCCTTCGCCGTGTCGTTGGGCGAGTTCGGCGCCACCTCGTTCCTGGCCCGGCCCGACGCCCCGACGGTGCCCACCGCCATGTTCCGGCTGCTGGGCCAGCCCGGTGCCGCCCTGCGGGGCCAGGCCATGGCCCTCGGCGTCGTCCTGGCCGCCCTGACCGTGGCCGCCGTCCTGGTCATCGAGCGCCTCCGCCCCAAGGACGCCCTCGGATGGTGAGCGACGCCCCCCACGACCCCACCCCCTCCCGAACTGGCGATCAGATCCGGCGGGAAGCCGCCGGATCTGATCGCCAGTACGGCGGGGTCGGCCTCGAGGTCGAGGGGCTGGTGGTGCGGTACGGGGCGACGACGGCGGTGGCCGGGGTCTCCCTCGCGGTGGCGCCGGGCGAGATCGTGGCCCTGCTGGGGCCGAGCGGGTGCGGCAAGAGCACTCTGCTGCGAGCCGTGGCCGGGCTCGAGACGCCGGCGGCCGGAACCGTCCGCTGGGACGGCGCCGACATCACCCAGCTCCCGCCCGACCGGCGGGGCTTCGGCCTCATGTTCCAGGACCACGCCCTCTTCCCCCACCGCACCGTCGGCCAGAACGTGGCCTTCGGGCTGCGCATGGCCGGCCGGAGCCGGGCCGACCAGACCGCAGGCATGACGGCGGCTCTCGCCCGGGTCGGGCTGGCGGGCTTCGAGGACCGCACGATCGACACCCTCTCCGGCGGCGAGGCCCAGCGGGTGGCCCTGGCCCGCGCCCTCGCCCCCGAGCCCCGGCTGCTGATGCTCGACGAGCCCCTCGGCTCGCTCGACCGGGTCCTGCGCGACGAGCTGGCCGCCGAGCTCCGCCGGGTCCTCGGCGACCTGGGCCTCGCCGCCGTCCACGTCACCCACGACCAGGAGGAGGCCTACGCCGTGGCCGACCGCATCGTGGTCATGCGGGCCGGCGCGGTGGTGCGCGACGGTCCGGCCGCCACGGTGTGGGGCGATCCGGGCTCGGCCTTCGTGGCCCACTTCCTCGGCCACGCCAACGTGCTCACCGCGGCCCAGGCCGAGGCACTCGGGCTCGACGCCACCACGCCGGTCGTGGTGGCCGAGGCGGCCCTCGCCCTCGGTGCCGCCGGGCGGCCGGCCCGTGTCGTCGATGTCCGCTTCCGGGGGGCGACCTCCCGCGTGGTGCTGGACGTCGACGGCGTCGCCCTGTCGCTCCACACCGCCACCCCGCCCGCCGTCGGCGCGACCGTCGCCCTCACCGTCGACCCGGCCCACGTCCACCCGCTGGCGCCCGAGTGACGCAGGTCGACCTTCTTGCGCGGTACGGGTTCGCCGGCGGCACACCACCGCGCCGGAACGGTTCCCGCCCCTTTCCCGCGCGGTGGTGGGTCGCCGGTGGCGCACCACCGCGCCGGAACGCCGCGCTGGTCACCTGACGACGCAGGTCGACCTTCCGGCGCGGTGGGAGGTCACCCGTGGTGCGCCACCGCGCCGGAAGGTCGACCGGCGACCGGACCGGTCTCACCCGCTGGCGCCCGACGCGGCAGGCTGAGGGCATCGACACCGACGCCTCGCCGCGCCCGCCGCCGACGCCGGGCGTGGTGGCCACCACCAAGGTCCGCGGGCGCATGTCGGCGGCCAAGCTCCGGACCCTGACCGAGCTGGGCCCCCGCCTCGGCGTGGACCTCGACCCGGAGCGGCCCCTCGGGGCGCGGCTCGACGAGGCCTTCGGGCGCACCGCCCACCGGGTGCTCGACGTCGGGATCGGCAACGGCGAGGCCACCGTGGCGTGGGCCGCGGCCCACCCGGAGCAGGACCTGCTGGCCGTCGAGGTCCACCGGCCCAGCGTGGCCGCCACCCTGCTGGCGGTGGACGAGGCCGGCCTGGCCAACGTGCGGGTCGTCGAGGTCGACGTCCGCAGCCTGCTGGCCCAGGCCGCGCCGGGCGACCTGCACGACGTGCGGATCCTCTTCCCCGACCCGTGGCCCAAGCGCCGTCACCTCGCCCGCCGCCTGGTCGACGCCGGCTTCGCGGCGGCCGTGGCCGACGTCCTCCCCGTCGGGGGCACCCTGCACGTGGCCACCGACTGGGACGGCTACGCCACCCAGGTCGTCGCCGCGGTCGGGGCCGACGGCCGCTACGCGGTCGAGTCCGATGCCATCCGGCCCGACCGTCCGGTCACGACCTACGAGGGCCTGGGCCGCGCCGCCGGTCGCACCATCCACGACATCCTCGCCACCCGCCTCTGACCCCCCGAACCTTGTGCGAGGTTCGCCGCAGTACGGCCAACCTCGCACAAGGTTCGACGGGGTCAGCCCTCTTCCGCGGGGTCCTCACGGCGCGCCGACGGGCTCCTCGGACGGGGTCGGGTTCGACGGTTGCTCG
>DATHEV010000834.1:0-3474 GCA_035318405.1 Iamia sp. | reverse complement strand
CCTCGGGCCGTGTGGGTCTTGACGGTGTTCACCGAGACGCCCATGGCGGCGGCGGCCTCGGCCTCGCTCAGCCCGGCGACGTGCCGCAGCACCACCACCTCGCGCTGGCGGCGGGGGAGGGCGGCCAGGGCGGACGAGAGGTCGAGCCGCAGGGCCGGGTCGACGCCCTCCCACGGCGGATCGCCGGTGAGCACGACGCCCGCCTCCCGCCGCCGCTTGCGCAGGACGTCGAGGGCGACGTTGGTGGCGACCCGCATGATCCAGGCGTCGCGGTGGGGCAGGTCGCAGATCTTGGGCCAGCGGGTGAGGGCCCGGATGAAGGCCTCGGCGGTGGCGTCGTCGGCCGAGGCCTCGTCGCCCAGCATGCGCCAGGTCAGGCGGCGGACGGCGGGGACCAGGTCGCGGAAGGCCTGGTCGAAGCCGTCGTCGGTCGTCGTCATGGCAGGGGCCACCACCGTGGTCGCTCGGAGCGGGATCGCCGTCATCGACCCCCCAACGTCGGGCGACCCTCCCACAGGTGACAAGGCCCTGACGGCCCCTCGCCAGGACGTCCTCCGACCCCACCCACCACCCTGAGCGTGTCGGCTACGCCGACGCCGTACCTTCGTCAACGTGCCCGTCCACATCGACACCCACGGCGACGCCGTCCGCATCGTCACCATCGACCGGCCCGAGCGGCGCAACGCCCTCGACGCCGACCACGTGACCGCCCTCACCGACGCCGTGGCCGGGGCGCCGGCCGGCACCCGCGCCCTGGTCCTGCGGGGGGTCGAGGGCCACTTCTGCGCCGGGGCCGACCTCAAGGGCATCGAGGGCCCCGAGTTCGCCGTCCTCCTGCGGGGCCTGCTCCACGGCCTGCGCGACGCCCCCTTCGCCTGCATCGCCGGCGTCGAGGGAGCCGCCCTCGGCGCGGGCACCCAGCTGGCCGTGGCCTGCGACCTCCGCACCACCACGCCCGACGCCACCTTCGGCATCCCGGCGGCCAAGCTCGGCCTGATGGTCGATCTCTGGACCGTCCAGCGGCTGGCCGCCCTGGCCGGCCACGGGGTGGCCCGGGCCATGCTGCTGGCCGCCGACACCCTGACGGGGGTCGACGCCCACCGCCTGGGCCTGGCCCAGCGGCTGGGTCCGGCCGACGACGCCGTGGCCTGGGCCGACGAGATCGCCGTCAAGGCGCCGCTCACCATCGCCGGCCACAAGCTGATGCTCAACGCCCTCGACGCCGAGCTACCGGTCGACCCCGCCGTCGCCGCCGCCTTCGACCGGGCCTGGGCCAGCGCCGACCTCGTCGAGGGCAAGGCCGCCTTCACCGAGCGCCGAACCCCCCTCTTCCGCGGCGAGTAGCCCGCGGACCTAGATGTTGAGGCCGACGGTGCGGGCGAAGCCCTCGTAGCTGAAGCTCTCGAAGAAGAGGTAGAGCACCACCAGCGAGACCGGCAGGCCGATCACGTAGGCGAGCGGCCACGGCACCTTGGTGCGCCGCAGCACCAGGGCCATGACCCGGGTGAGGCCCCACAGCAGCATGCACAGCAGGCCCCACCAGGCACCGGGGAAGGTGAGGGCGGGCTCGGTGGCGAAGGCGTCGATCGTCGACCCGCCGCCGGCGTCCTCGCCCAGCAGCTCCTGCACCTGCTCGGCCGCCTCGGCCTGGCCCTCGATCTGCGCCACCGGGTTCCCGACCAGCTCGGCCACCACGATGATCCGCTGCTCGGCCGAGTACTTGGGGTGGCAGGCGGTGAGCGTGAGGAGGTTCTCGCCCTCGGGCGTCTCGGGCGTGGGGTTCTGGGGCTGGATGACCGAGACCTCGTCGGGCTCGACGATCTTCACCTCGCGCACGGCGTAGGTGAACTCGCCCTGGAGGGTCGTGAAGAAGATCTCGTCGCCGGCCTTCAGGTCATCGACGTCGTGGAGCGGGGCGGCGTAGGTCGTGCGGTGGCCGGCGACGGAGGCGTTGCCGGCCTGGCCGGGGAGAGGGGTGCCGGGGTAGTGGGCCGCACCTCGCTTGAGCTGGGCCGTGCTCGTCCCCTCGACCGTGTAGGTGGGAGAGGTCTTCCCGATGGCGGGGATGGTGAAGGAGCCGACCACGTCGCCGACGCCGGGCGGCGCGACGGTGGGATCGACCTCCGCCGGCGTGGCCTCGGGGAGCTGGCCCTCGGTCGTGGTGGGCGCCTCGGTGGTGGTGGCGGCCTCGGTGGTCGTCGGGGTCTGGTCGACCAGGGCGGCGAACTCGTCGGCCAGCTCGCTCTGGGCCCGGTTGGTCTGGAGGCCGGTGCCCCACAGCTGGTAGGCGACCAGCAGGAGGATGACGACCCCCGAGGTCATCATCAGCCGGCCCACGGCTCCGACCACCCGGGCGACCCGATGTCGAGAGGGGGGAGGCGCGCCCGATCCCGTATCGGCGACCGGCGGCTCCCCCGGCGGCTCCGTCCCCACCGCGGGCCCAGACGTCAGCACGTCCGAGAGGGTAGTGCCAGGGGGTGCAGCACAGTGCCCCGCCCAGGGGCCTTGGCGGAGCCCAGCCCGAGTCAGGGGCGGCCCTCGCAAGGACGCAGGACGAAGGCGTGGTGGGCCCCACTTCGAGGACGAGGACGCCGCGAGGGGCGGTCCTGGCCGGGCTGGGACCGGCGGATGTCCCTGGGCGGGGCACTAACCTCCGCCCGGCCATGGAGCCTGCCGTCGACCTCCGTGGGGCCGTCGCCCTGGTCGGTCGGTTCCCCGCCCTCGCCGGCGCCGACCTCACCGTCGACCGGGGCGAGGTCGTCCTGCTCCAGGGGCCCAACGGGGCGGGCAAGACCACCCTCCTGCGCTGCTGCGCCGGCCTGGTGCCCGTCGTCGAGGGCGAGGCCCGGGTGCTCGGCCACGACCTGCGCCACGACCGCCGTCGGGTCCGTCGTCGGGTCGGCCTGCTGGCCCACGCCACCGGGCTCTACGACGACCTCACGGTCGAGGCCAACGTCCGCTTCTGGGCGGCGGCAGCAGGCGCCGACACCACCGACGTCGATGCCGCCCTCGACCGTCTGGGCCTGGCCGGGCGGCTCCGGGACGTGCCCGTGGGCCAGCTCTCGGCCGGCCAGCGCCGCCGTACGTCGCTGGCCGTCCTCGTCTCGCGGCGGCCGGAGCTGTGGCTGCTCGACGAGCCCCACGCCGGGCTCGACCAGGCCGGGCGGGACCTGGTCGACGGGCTGATCGCCGACGCCGTCGCCGCCGGGGCGACCGTGCTGCTGTCGTCGCACGAGCTGGAGCGGGCCCAGCGGGTGGCCCACCGCCAGGTCGAGGTCGTGGGCGGCCACGTGCGGGAGGTGCCCGGTGCCTGACCTCTCGGCCATCGGGCGCGACGCCTGGCTCGTCGCCGGCAAGGACCTGCGCATCGAGGGTCGGTCGCGGGTGACGACCAACCAGATCGCCCCCTTCGCCGTGCTCGTGCTCGTGCTGTTCGCCTTTGCCCTGGATCCGGACCGGGGTGTCCTGGCCCGG
>DATHEV010000833.1:0-2153 GCA_035318405.1 Iamia sp. | reverse complement strand
ACCCGGTCGGCCAGCCAGTCCCACACCGCGGTGCTGGTGCCGTCGCCGTAGTGGCTGCCGTCGGGGCGCACCTCGACCCCGTCGATGTAGGCGCGGAAGTGCCCCTGCGGGCACAGCAGCTCGCCCAGGTCGAGGTAGGTGGCCCGGTCGCCGAGGTCATCGGCGTAGTCGGCGAACACCGCGTTGACCCACGCGACCCTCCGGTGGTCGTTGCGCTCGCTGCTGCGGCCGCCGAGGCGGTCGTCCTGCTCGTTCATGCACGGCGGGCCGACCATGGCGATCCGCACCTCGGGCGCGACGGCGAGGAGCGCCTCCACCCCCGAGTCGAGACCCTCCCTGATGAGCGCCCGCATCTCCGGTGTGCCGCTCTCCACCTTCTCGCCATCGACCAGGTGGTCGTAGACCTCCCACGCCCCGAACTGGACGAGGACCACGTCGGGCGGGGCCTCGGCCGCCCGGACCTGCCAGTAGGCGGGCCAGCCCTCGCAGGCCACCGACGAGGTGTCGAGCTGGCCCCCCGGCAGGGCGAAGCCCGGCACCACCCCACAGCCGATGAGGGCGGCCGAGGTCATCTCGACCGTCTCGGGGACGACGGGCTCGGCGTAGCTGAGCGTCCACGCCACCGAGTCGCCGGCGACCATCACCCTCACCGGCCGATCGGCCGGGACCGGCGCCAGGCCCCACGCCGCGACCATCCGCTGATCCTCCTCGGGCAGGGTCACGACCGGCTCGTCGGGCAGCTCGGGCACGCCCCGGGGGGCGGTGGCCATCGCCGGGGGCAGGCCCGTCGCCGTCGCCGTCGTCTCGGTGGGCACCCGCAGGGTGCCGGCGACGAGGAGCCACACCGCCAGCGCGGCCAGGGCGACGGCCGTCGCCGGACGGCCGTGGACCGGGCGCGGGAGGCGCAGCCGCAGCCCCGCCACCCCGTCCCGCCGCACCGGCTGCTCGATCCAGCGGTAGGACGCCACGGTGGCGGCGACGGCCACGGTCGTGCGGAGGGCGAAGAGCGCCGGCTCCTGCCAGGCGGCATGACCGTCGAGCCCGGTGCGGTCCGGGGTCAGGACGACATCGACCGGCCAGTGCCACAGGTAGAGGCCGTAGGACACCTTCCCCACGGCGACCAGCGGGCGCCACCCGAGGACGGCGGACAGCGGCCCTTCCCCCCGGGGCAGGGCGACGGCCGCCACGACCGCGGCACTGGCGAGGGCCAGGCCGAGGAAGCCACCCCGGTACATCCAGCGGTCGGTCTCGCCGACCAGGGCGAAGGCGGCCACCACGACACCGGCGCCGACGGACCCGAGGACGGCGAGGGTGCGCGGGGCCCGGTGGAGGGGCCAGATGACGGCGACGACGGCGAGGATGGCCCCCACCAGCAGGGAGTGGGCCCGGGCGTCGGTGCCGTAGTAGGCGCGGGACAGCTCGACCGGCCCGGCGGCCAGGTGCGCCATCCATGCCACCGAGGCGAGCGTGGCCACCACCAGCACGGCCAGCACGAGGCGGATGCGGCGGGTCGTCCGCAGCGCCAGCATCAGCAGGACCGGGAAGACCAGGTACCACTGCTCCTCCACCGACAGCGACCACAGGTGCCGCAGCGGCGACGGGACGCCGGCGAAGTACGACTGCTCGGTGACGATGAAGCGCCAGTTGGCCACGTAGCTCAGGGCGGCGAGCCCGTCGCCCCGGACGCTCGCCCGCTGCGCCGGGTCGACCAGGAAGGGCGCCGCCACCCCGACGGCGGCCAGGAGCACCAGCAGCGCCGGGAGCAGACGGCGCAGGCGGCGGATCCAGAACTGGCGGAGGTCGATGGCCCCGGTGCCCGCCCGCTCCCGGAGCAGGAGGGTGGTGATGAGGTAGCCCGACAGCACGAAGAAGACGTCGACGCCGAGGTAGCCGCCCGGCGCCCACGACACGCCGCCGTGGAAGAGCACGACGCCGATCACGGCCACGGCCCGCACCCCGTCGATGGCGGGCACGTGGGCCAGGGCGCGGGGCGAGCGCGGGCAGGCGTCGTCGGAGGGGTCGCTCACCATGCGGAATACGACGTTACCGGTGTCACACCTGCGGCGTTACCGGTGTCACACCTGCGGCTCCCACGTCGTCGGTGACGGGCCCGTGTCCTGGGTCGGCGAGGGCCGGCCGAGTACCCTCGCTGG
>DATHEV010000832.1:0-4280 GCA_035318405.1 Iamia sp. | reverse complement strand
GGACCCACGTTCGTCCAGCCCCGCGTCGTCGAGCTGCGGTCAGCCCGGGAGGCCGCAGCCTCCGGGCTCGCTGCGCTCACGGCGCCCGACGCCCACCTGACCAGCACCGAGATCACTGCTCGGTGTTTCCGCCAGCGGCTGGACGCTCTGCCCGAGGGCGTTCAGCAGACGAAGGCGCCCATGCTGCTACCCGTGAAGGTCGGGTGGTTGGTGTCGTGGGTCCCGGGGTCGATGTGCCCGCGCTTCCAGGCGTTCGTCGGCACGTTCATGAGGTACATGGTGAACGAGCCCGAGAAGGCGTGGGCGTGGCCCCCCGAGCCCCACCCGTAGTCCCAGATGTGGGTGCCGTTGGCATCGGTGTCGACGTAGCCCAGGTGGTTCTTGGCGCTCGACCAGGTGGCGGTGCCGACGATGCCGTCGGCCGTCAGGCCGTGGGCCCCCTGGAACCACCGCGTGGCGGCGTTGTCGTTGCTCGTGCTGCCGCCGAAGTGGCCGTTGATGCCCGGGAAGCACCCGTCCATCGTGATGAGCATCAGCTCCCACACGGCCACGTTGTTGCCGGTGCTCCCGCCGCTGATCGTGTGGTTGTCGCCCCAGCTGCCGTCGTTGTCGAAGCCGTCGGCCCCCGCCGGAGCGGCACCGGCGACCGTCACCGTCGTGGCCGCCGCCGCCGCCACCCCCACGAGGCCTCTGCCCAGTCGCCGCATGCCGATCCCCTCTCTCGGTGATGATCACCGATCCACCGTCGTCGGCAAACTACCGCAGCCCGTCGGAGCGGGCAACGACCTACCGAGCCAGCTCGAGACCGGCGACCAGGTCGAGGAGCTGCTCCTCCGACACGCGGATGCCGGTGACCGTGATCGCCAGGTCCTCGTCCTCGAGCCACCTGACCAACGCCATCGGGACGCCGGTGCTCGAGTCCGTGGCGACGAGCGCCACCTTGCCGCCGCGCACCTCGGTCTCGGTGTAGGGCGACCCGGTGAGGGCGAAGACGCCCCGCTCCCGCTCGGCGGCGAACGCCTCGCTGACGGGGTCCCCGGCCTTGACCGACGCGGTGAAGCTCGGGATCGCACCGTCGGGGCCCGGGAGCTGGTAGGTGACGACGTGGGCCACCTCGCCCGTCTCGAACGGCATGACCTTGTCGTCGACGAGGCGGGCCCCCTCGGGCAGGCTGGAGAACGTCGCGGCCGGGGGGCTGTCGGCCGGCATGGTCGTCGTGGGAATCGGGTCTGCCCCCTCGGCCGTCGACGGGGGTGGCGTCGTGTCGCCCGGCGTCGTCGTCTCGATAGGCGTCGTCGTCTCGGTCGGCGTCGTCTCGTCCGTCACCGGAGTGGTGGACGGGTCCTCCGCCTCGTGCCCCACGGCCTCGGTGGAGCTCCCGTCCGACGAGGCGTCCCACCCTGACGCGACGACCAGCGCACCGGCCCCGAGGACCACCGCGACGGCGGCCGCCACCGCCAGCCGGGCCGACCTCGGGTGGACCGACCGCGACCGGGTCGATGTCGAGGCCGACGCCGAGATGGCGCCCTCCTCGACCTCCTGCCATCCCTCGGCCGTGGGCACGGCGTCTGCGGAGAACGACCGCATGGCGGCCTCCAGACGGGCGTCGGGGTCTCGATCAGGTGCGGTCATGTGTCCTCCAGGTGGACGATGAGGGCCTGTCGGGCCCGGCGGATGTGGGTCTTGACGGTGTTCGGGGGGATGCCCAGCACGGCCGCGGTGTCCGCGTGGCTCAGGCCGAACTGGAAGTGGCAGACGGCGCACTCGCGCTGGCGCTGGGGGAGCGTCGCGAGGGCCCGCACGACGGCGGCCCGATCGGCGGCCAGGGCAGCCTCGTGCTCGGCGCTGGGCGAGCCGGGCAGCGTCAGCTCGTCGAGGTCGTCGGCCGGCCGCGTCCGACGGGCCACCGTGCGCGACCGGTTGACGACGGCCCGGGCGACGTAGGCGTCGAGCTGCTCGGGATGGTCGAGCGGTCCGTCCCGCCGGCAGACGGCGGCGAAGGCGTCCTGCACGATGTCCTCGGCGAGCGCAGCCCGTCCCGTCACGAGTCGGGCCAGCCCGACGTACTCGCCGTACCGGCTGGCGTAGAGGTCGGCCAGGTCGGCCCTCAGGTCCCGGGAGGGCACCGGAGGTCTCGGTTCGATCGCGGCGCGCACACAGGTCTCACTCCGCAACGCCGGGTTTGGGGGACAGCAGCATCGCAGGAGGGGCCGTTCGGCCTACTCGGGCAGGTGAGCGGCCGCTCGGGCGACCGCCTCGCTGTAGAGGTTGTGCAGCTGGCGCGGCGTGGTCGACAGGTCGATGACGTCGACGATGTCGTCCGGCCATCGGAACGGCCCGCTGGCCTGCTCGACCGCCCCGAGGAAGTCGAGGATGGCGAGCGAGTCGATGCCCTGGAGGAGCAGCATCTGGTCCGGATCGACGGGGTGGCCGGCCAGGTCGCCGGCCAGCGCCACGAACGCGTCGAGCGTCAGGGCATGGATGCGGTCGCTCACCGGGCATCGCTCCTCTGGGTCTCGGCGAGGGGGCGACGGCGATAGCCCTCCCATGCCTCGCGGGTGGTGCTGAAGATGTAGAGGTCCCAGTAGCGCCCGTCGTAGAACTCGTGGTCGCGCAGCAGGCCCTCGACCGTGAAGACGCGCTCGGACCACGACGCGAACTGGGCGTAGTTGAACTCGAGCGCCTCGGCGTAGATCTTCCTCAGCGCCCACACCCGGAAGACGTAGTCGCAGAAGAGCTGAAGCCCCTCCATCGGCCAACCGCGACCGACGAGGTCGGGGCGGACCATCGTCGCGAGGTAGGCGATCCCGTGCCGGTGGTCGACGTTGTAGAGCACGACGAGACCGAGGGGCGCGCCCTTCTTGTCCTCGATCACGAACTGGGCCGTGACCCCCTGCCACATCGACGCCGTGAAGGCCTCGAACGATGGCGTCTGGCCCCGGAACCGCCAGCGGAACCCGATCCGCTCGTCGTGCATGAGCTCGAAGAAGAACGGCATGTCCGAGGTTCGCAACGGTCTGAGCGTCACCCACCGACCGACCAGGCGCGGGTGCTCCGCGACGTCCGGCTCAGCCGTTCCCTCCATGTCCGCCCCCAGGGTGTCGATCACGTATGGCCCTGCCCATCGTGAACCTAGTCCGACGGGGACCGGTCTCGCTCGCCATCCGGGCCGCGCGCCTGAGCCCGCCACGCCCGACGGCATCGGCACGCTCATCCACCCGGCCACCGTCTACGCCGAGCAGACGTTCGCCTCGATCATGGCCGACCGCGTCGAGCTCGCCTGCGGCATCTCGTGCCGCCTACGGGCCGAGGAGCCGGAGCAGCCGAGGACGCCGGACGCCCACGCTCGTGGGCCCGTCGATCAGCCCGACGAAGGTGATGGTCGCCGTGGTGGCGATCGTCGGGCCGTGCAGGATCGTCGTGAGCCCCATCAGGCCGGTGTGGCCGAAGGCGCCGGGAGCCGCCCCGACGACCCCGTAGTCGGGCAGGTCGAGCAGCAGCCCGGGGCGGGCGTCGGCCACGGTCTGCATGACCTCGTCACGCCGTCGCCCCCGGCCGGGCTGGTCGAGGACGGAGCGGCCCACGGTCGACGGCTCGGTCGCCAGGGCGTGGAGCACGCGGGTCAGCCCGGCGGCGGTGGCGAAGCAGCCGTAGGCCGGGTTGGGGGCCCGGAAGGACGGCGCCGTCTCGTTGAGGAGGGGCCGTGCCCGGCCCCGGAGGTCGAGGTTGGTGCCGACCCGGTCGGCGTCGACGTCGGGGCGGAGGTGGACGTGCACGTCGGGGTGACCGCCCGTCGGGCCGACGACGAGCTCCTCGACCACCTCGACCCACGACGTGCCGGTGGCGGCCTCGACGGCGAGGGCGACGAGCTGCCAGGCGATCAGCTCGCTGTACCCGGCCTGGGTGGAGGGGTCCCACCCCGGCCGGGTACAGCGAGCCACGAGGGCCGCGCCGAGCTGCCCCGCCGCCGACCGGAGCTTGAGGTGCTCGCCGTCGGCCGCGTGCAGCCCGGCGGTGTGGTCGAGCAGCGATCGCAGGCTGACATCGGCCCCGTCGACGGTGGGGCACAGCTCCGGAAGACGGACGTCGAGATCGGCGAGCACCCCCATCTCGCACAGCCCGGCCACGGCGATCGCCAGGAGGGGCTTGGCCGCGCAGCACACGGCGAACACCGTGTCGGGCCGCACCGGGCGGCCCAGCCCGTCGTGGCCGACCGCCACCGTCGCCGCCCCGTCGGGTCCCTCCCACGCCACCTGCACCCCGCGGCAGAGCTCGTCGGC
>DATHEV010000831.1:0-2432 GCA_035318405.1 Iamia sp. | reverse complement strand
GGGGCCACCGGTGTCGACCGCCGAACCCGAGGACGACGACCTGTACTGGGACCTGCGCGATCGGACACGAGGAACCAACGGGGAGGCGTGGGACGTCGTCCTCGTGAAGATCCACCGGGACACGGCGAACCTGGTGATGACCTTCCTGTCCGGTGCCGCCGCCGACAGGTGGCGGGTCACCCCGGAGAACATGGCCCACCTCCCCGAGTCGCTGCGCCCGCGTCCCGAGGACTTCGACCCGGTCTAGATGCCGGTCGGTCGGTTCCGTCTCGTGGGAGCCGCCGGGGAGCAGCAGAACCGGTCGCTGCTGCGAGCGCGCGACAGGATCGACCTCGACGACCGAGCGCCGCTCGACGTCGCCTCGCTCGCCGCCGGGGCCTGCATGTCGCCGGCGCACTTCATCCGCTCGTTCAAGGCGGCGTTCGGCGAGACGCCGTACCGCTACCTCCAGCGTCGGCGCATCGAGCGGGCGATGGAGAGGCTGCGGCGCACCGATCGGACCGTCTCGGAGGTGGTGGCGACGTGCTTCGTGAAGTCCTGGACGCGGCCGGCGGGATCGAGCAGTTCCGGAACAGCGCCCGGGGTGCTCGCGGGCTACCCGAGGGCGAGCATGGCCTCGGCGACCTCGCCGGCCGCCGCCTTGGGGATCGCCGTGGCGGCCTCTTCGAGGACGAGAAGTCGCGCCCCGGGGATCTCGCGCCCGATCGCCTCGCCGTTGCCGACGGGGAAGAACGGATCCCGGCGGCCGTGGACGACGAGCGTGGGGACGGCGATCTCGGGCAGGCGCTCGCGCCAGCGGGGCGTGCAGCTGAGCTTGGAGAACACCATGCCCATCTGGTTGGCCATCTGGATCGGGGGTGCGGTGCCGGGTGTGCGGTCCCAGACGCGCCCTGCGGTGGCGCGGGCGGCGACGGGGTCGTCGCCGAGGATCTCGGCGCCGGCGGCGGCGAACTCCATCACCGCGTCGCGGTCGGTCCAGTCGGGCATCGGATGGGCGAACAGCCGCTTCATCATCGCCGGGTCGTGGTCGGGGAGGTCGTCGTCGGGCGGGCCGGGCGCGACGGCGCGGGTGCCCGCCAGGGTGAGCGTCGAGAAGGCGCCCGGGTGGTCGAGCACGGCCACCTGGGCGACCATCCCGCTGACGCCGATCCCGGCGAGGTGCGCGGGCCCGCCGCCGAGCGCGCCGGCCAGGGCGGCGGCGTCGGCGGCGAGGTCGCGCAGGGTGTAGGCGGGCGCGTCCGGGTCGGCCGTCGTCGACTCGCCGCTGTCGCGCAGGTCGTAGCGCACCACGCGTCGTCCGCCGGCGGCGAGACGCTCGCAGAGCGCGTCGGGCCAGGAGAGCATCGTCGTCCCGCCCGCGAGCAGGACGAGCGGGGCGTCGTCGGCACCGAAGGACTCGATGCCCAGGGCGACCCCGTTGGCGTCGACGGTGGTCATCGGATCACGAGAGGAACGTGGTGGGTGGTCACGTTGGGTCGACGTTCGGGCCGCACCGATCTCATCGGTCGTGGTGTCACGGCCGAACGTTGCCTGTCACGGCACTAGGGCCGCTTGCCGTAGCCGAGCGCCTCGACGATCTTCCCGTCCCGGACGCGCATGAGGTTCACGCCCCGGTAGTTCTCGGCGCCGGTGATCCGCCAGCGGATGACGGCCCGGTCACCGTCCACGTCGACGTGCTCGATCGTGAACTGGATGGTGGGCTCGGAGGCCAGCCCCTGCCAACCGGCGAGGCACTCGTCGTAGCCCGTCCAGCGGTTGCCGTCGGGCTCCGGGCCCGTGCCCTCCATCACGCAGTCGTCGGCGATGAGGTCGACGAGCTTCTCGGGAGCCCGCTCGAGGAAGGCGGCGTTGTACCGGTCGATGATGGTCGTGGTGTCGGTCGTGGTCGTGGTGTTGGTCATGGCTGCATCGTCCGTGCCACCGAGGGGCGCGGCAACTCCCTGGAGGGAATGGCAACGGGTCCCGGTGTGGGGGACGATCATCCGGTGATGACCGCCTTCCCGACCGAGCTGCGCCGTTGGCGCTCGGTCCGCCGGTTGAGCCAGCTGGAGCTGGCGATACGGGCGGACACGACCCAGCGGCACGTGAGCTTCATCGAACAGGGCCGCTCCCGACCGGGGCGCGACGTGGTCGGGCGGCTGGCGGAGTCGCTGGACCTCACGCTGCGCGAGCGCAACGAGCTGCTCCTCGCCGCCGGCTTCGCTCCGGCGTTCCCGGAGTCACCGCTCGACGACACCGCGCTCCGCCCGGTCCGCCGGGCGCTGGACACGATCCTCGACGGCCACATGCCGTACCCGGCGATCATCGTGCGACCACACGGCGTCCTGGTCGCCGCCAACCGGGCCTTCGACCTGTTCCACGAGGGTGTCGACCCGGCGTTGTTGGTGCCGCCGATCAACCTCTTCCGCCACGCTCTCCACCCCGACGGCTTG
>DATHEV010000830.1:0-10950 GCA_035318405.1 Iamia sp. | reverse complement strand
CGAGCGACAGGACCCGGAAGTCGCCGGAGAGCTCGTGGAGCTGGGGCGACCACAGCTCGGCGTTGAGGGTGATGCCGTGGATCAGCAGGACCGGCCGCCCCTCGCCCCGCTCGAGCAGGTGCAGCGACCCCCCGTCGTGCGCCGGCACGGTGAGGTGGCGGACGTCGGCCGGCGGGACGAGCAGGTGGTCGTCGTTGCGCTGGCGGGTGCGGACCCGCCGGGCCAGGGCCTTCTCACCGGCGAAGCCGGCTCCGGCCAGGGCACCGACGCGCAGGAGCGTGCGGATCACGGGGCGCATCCCGCCATCGTCGCACGAAACCCCCCGCCCCAGCCCGTCCGGCGGAGGACCCCGTCAGACCGGCGGACCGCTCGGATCGAAATCCCTCACCACGGCATCGATGACCTCGCTTGCGGTCACCGAGTCCATCATCAGCGGATCCGTCGCCAGACCAACCGGCTCCGGCGGAGCGTCCGGATCAGCCGGCGCACTCACGCTGTCGGATCCAGCATCGGGCACGTCCGACGGCGAGGGGCGCTCGCGACTCATTGATCGCCGTCGCGGAACAGGTCCCGGATCGAATACGAGCTCGGATCCCGATCCTTGAGCTCCTCGTCGATGACGAGAGGCTCCGCGGGCGGATCCTCTACCGGTGTCCTCGCTGGATCACTCACAGTGCACCTCCAAGGTGCGCGATCGGATCGGTCGCGGCGACCTGCTGGGGCTTCAGCGTACCCCCGTCCCACCAGACGAGAGTCACGACGGAGACGATGACCCCGGCGAGGAGGAGGTAGAGCGCAATGCGGAAGACGACCACCTTCCGCTCGTCGATCGGCAGCGTCTGAGCCAGCGCGTCAGCCTTGGTCGGAACGACCTTGGCCAGCAGGATCTCCTCAGGGTTGCCCCTCTGGATCGCCGCCTCGTACTCCTTGATGAGGCGCGCAGGATCGGGAACGACCTTCACCTCGGTGGGCCGCAACGCGTAGGCGGCGAGGAGGGCCGAGAGCACGAGGCCGACCACGCCGTAGATCGGCACCGCTCCGAGGTTGCCTGATACGAGGAGCGCGGCGCCGGCGGAGGCGAACCCCACCACGGCTTGGAGCTTGGTCTCGACCCGGCCGATCGCCGCCCGCTGAAAGTCGATTCGCCCTTGGATCTCTGCGTTCGTCAGCCTCAAGGCGTCGAGACGGGCTTCGGGCGTGGCCGGCACGCCTGCCTCGTACCCGCGGCCGCGACGCGTGAAACGAACAGATGTACGATCAGGCGGCAGTCGGGGATGCGCCGGGGACAGACGACGCACCCCCGACGAGCGGGAGCCGGACGGGGCCGCGAGCGCCGAGGCGATCGACGGCCATGGCGACGGTCGTGCCGCACCAGCAGCGGAGCTGGGCGCGGTGGCCGGTCGGGGTGGGGTCGAGGCTCAGCAGCCGGCGGGCGGTGAGGAGCACACGGGCGGAACAGGTGGGGCACCAGGGGTCGAACACGACGGTCTCCTCGTGGGGGCGAGCGGGCGGCGGCCCGGCGTCACCGAGCCAACGCTCCCCGGCCCCGATCGGTGAGGTCTGGGGGACCTCTCGAGCATGGGCCATGGACACCGGGACCTCACGGGCCATACCCTGGCCATTGGTCCACGATCTCGTAGACCAATGGCGGACCAAAATGGTCCAGCCCGAGGCCGATCACAGGCCAATGTCCCACCGCTCGGAGTCCGATGCGCACGCTCTCGCCGCCCACGCCCGTCGATCTGCCCTCGCTCCTGGCGGGCTGGTCGGAGCGGGGCTCGGGCTCGCTCCCCCGCCGGCTGGCCCAGGCCCTCCGCACCCTCCTCGACGCCGGCATGCTCACCCCCGGCACCCGCCTGCCCCCCGAGCGCCGGCTGGCCGAGATGCTGGCCGTCAGCCGGGGCACCATCACCACCGCCCTCGACGAGCTGCGGGCCGAGGGCCGCATCGAGTCGCGCACCGGCCGGGGCTCGGAGGTGGCCGGCGGCGGTCCCCGCCCCGAGGTCCCCCGCCGGATCAGCTCCCACTTCCTCGACTCCGCCGCCGCCATCAACCTCTCCACCGGCAACCCGCCCGACGCCGCCCACCTGCCCGCCTTCAGCCTCACGCCCGATGACCTCACCGCCGAGGGCGGCGGTCACGGCCTCTCCCCCCAGGGCCTGCCGGCGCTGATGGTCGCCCTGGCCGACGAGGCGGCCCGCTCGGGGATCCTGGCCAGCCCCGACCAGGTCCACGTCACCAACGGCTCGCACCACGCCCTGGCCCTGGCGGCCGAGGCGCTGCTCTCCCCCGGCGACAGCGTCGTCGTCGAGGACCCGTCCTATCCGGGTGTGTTCGACGTGATCGACCACCTGGGCGCCCGGGTGATCGGCATCCCCCGTCCCCACGACGGGGTCGACCCCCACCGGCTCGACGCCGTGCTGCGCGAGCACCGCCCGGCCCTCGTCTACCTCCAGGGCGGGATCCACAACCCGCTGGGCCGGGCCCCGCTGCGGGGCCGGTGGCGCGCCGTCGCCGCCGTCCTCGACGCCCACGCCGCCACCGTGGTCGAGGACCGGGCCCTCGTCCCCATGACCGAGCCCGACGACCGGCCCGAGCCCCTCGCCGCCCTGTGCCGGACGGCCACCGTCATCACCCTCGGCTCGATCGGCAAGGTCGCCTGGGGCGGGCTGCGCATCGGCTGGCTCATCGGTCCCAACCCGCTGGTCGAGCGGACCGTCCGGCTCCGCACCGTCACCGACCTGGGCACGTCGGTCCCCAGCCAGATCATCACCCGCCGGCTGCTCCCCTCGATCGACGAGATGGCGGCCGGGCGCCGGGCGACGCTGCGGGCCTCGGCCACGCTCGCCCTCGCCCGACTGGCCGAGGAGGCGCCCGACTGGGAGGTGGACGAGCCGAAGGGCGGGTCCGCCTTGTGGGTGCGGCTGCCCGTCCCCGATGCCATGGGCGTCGTCCAGGCCGCCCGCCGCCACGGCGTGCTCGTCGCCCCCGGCGCGGTGGCCCGCCCCGGCGGCGGGCCCGACCCCCACCTCCGCATCTGCGTCGACCGCCCCCACCCGGTGGTCGACGAGGGGCTCACCCGTCTCCTCCGGGCCTGGCGCGAGGTCACCGCCCCCGCCGTCCCCGTCATGGGCTAGCGCCGCGCCGACGCGCGACACCCGACACCGGGCACCCTTCAGCAGGACGGCTCGGCGGCGTCGACCGACCAGGTCACGACGACCCGCGTGGCGTCGACGACCGGGCCCGGGGGGATGTCGACCACGCGCAGGAGCTCCGTCCCCGGCTCCGGCTCGGGCACGCGCTCGCCGGGGCCGAGCGGCTCGAGCCCAACGACGGCGGCGCATCGGACCCCGCGCGGCTGGTACTCCGCTCCGGCGCTCACGCCGTCACCGCCGAGGATGACCGGATCGGCCCCGGCCCGGCGGATCCGGTAGGCGATCCCCGGCGCCAGCTGGAGGCCGAGGATTCCGTACTCGAGCACCTGATAGCGCCGGCCGGCCCGGACCTCGCCGGCGACGGCGTCGCCGACCTGCTCGGCCACCGGGTAGAGGTGGTCCTCCGGGTCCCGGATGGGCGTGCCCAGGGCGACGGCGACCGTGAGCACCACGGCGACGAGCACCACGACGCCGGCCCCGCGGGTCGATCCGGGGCGTCGGGCGACCCGGCCCAGGAGCGCCGTGGCCCGCGTCGACGCTCGGACTGCGGTACCGACCAGGGCCACCCAGGCGAGCATCCCGACCGGGATGAGCCACCAGGTCGTGTAGCCGACGCTCACGCCCCGCTCGTCGGTGGGCGTCGAGCGGAGGGCCACCGACGACGCGGCCAGCATGGCGAGGACCACGAGCGGTGGGATGCCGATGTCGCGGCGGCGGAGGCGCACACCCCGGACGACGAGGGCGAGGAGCCCGATGCCCACCCCGACCGCGCTCGCGACCTGGAGCGAGCACCAGGGCGGATCGAGCCGGCCGAGGATCTCGAGGCCGCCGACGTGGCTGCGGCCGAACGCCGGGGGCAGGCCGACGCTCCACGCCAGCACGTGGCCGGCGACCTCGGCGCCCCGGACCTCACCTCCGGCCGACCGCGAGAGGAGGGTCAGGTTGCCGGGGTGCCGGGTGAGCTGCTGGGCCAGCGGGATCGCCCACAGCACCACACCGACCGCGGCGGCGAGGACGAGGGGGCGAAGCGGTGGGCGGGGCGGAGCGGCGTCGCCGTCGGCGCGACGACCCCGCCACCAGCCGAGGGCGTCGGGGGTCCACCCGCCGGCGACGGCCACCGCCACGGCGGCGATGGCGGGCAGGGTGAAGGTGACGTGGACCTGGGCGAGGAACGACGCCACGGCGACCGTCAACGGGAGCCAGCCCCGCTCGCCGACGCCGACCGACCAGGCGAGCAGGACGAGGAGCGCCATGGGCGCCAGCCCGATCGACGGGTTCCAGCCGACGGCGAGGTTGACCGGGTCGAAGGCCCGGGCGGAGAGCACCAGGCCCGCCGTCACCGGAACCATGAGCGCGACCCCGCAGCGCCGTCCCGCCAGGTGGACGGTCGCCGCCAGGGCGAGGGCGGCGAGCGCACCGGCCGCGGCCGCCACCAGCCAGAGCGGGCCGACCTGGGCCGCCGGGGCCAGCACCCAGTAGCCCAGCGGTCCCGGGCTGCGGGTCGGCGCCCCGGCCGCGGCCGAAGCCAGGCTCATCTGACCGAGAGCCGGGGTGCGGGTGGTCAGCACGTCGTGGGCCCGCAGGGCGATGACGCCCTCGTCGGCGATGGGCACCCAGCCCACCTGCACCGCCCGCACGGTCGCCCGGACGGCCGGGAGGGCCGCCACCAGGGGCAGCACGACGCGCCACGCCCGCCACCACCTCCCTTCGCGCCCGCGCCGCGTCGAAGACAGCTCCGCCGTATCCGCCATGTGTGCACCTCCGCCGAGGTCCGAGCCCCTCCGCCGGGACCCGTGACGACGGTCACCCTAGGACATGATGTGACCGTCGGCGAGAGGGTCCGGGCGAGTTGGCCCCGGACGCGACGAAGGCGGGACGCCGGAGCGTCCCGCCTTCGACAGAGCAGGGGTGAGCTACTTGAGCTCGACCTCGGCGCCCTCGGCCTCGAGGGCCTCCTTGGCCTTCTCGGCGTCGTCCTTCGAAGCCTTCTCGAGGACGGGCTTCGGGGCGTTGTCCACGAGGTCCTTGGCCTCCTTGAGGCCGAGGCCGCTGATGGCGCGGACGGCCTTGATGACCTTGACCTTGTTCTGGCCGGCGCCGGTGAGGACGACGTCGAACTCGTCCTTCTCCTCCTCCTCGGCCGCAGCCTCGCCGCCGCCACCGACGGCCGCGGCCACGGCCGCGGGGGCGGAGGCGGTGACGTCGAAGCGCTCCTCGAACGCCTTCTTGAGCTCGGACAGCTCCAGCACGGTCATGCCCGCGATGGCGTCGAGGATGTCGTCAGTTGAAAGGGTGGCCATGTTCAGCTCTCCTCGGTAGCGGCCGACTCGGCCGGGGTCTCGGTGGTGGTCTCGTCGGCATCCGCCGACTCGGGGGCGTCGGACTCGTCCGACTCGGTGGCCGAGTCCTCGGCCGGGGTCTTGTCGAGGACGGCGGCGGGAGCCGCGTCCTCGGTCTCGGTGTCGGCCGGGGCCGACTCGGTCGGGGCGCCAGGAGCGCCACCGGCCTCGATCAGGGCGTTCAGGGCGTAGCTGAACGAGCGGGGCACGGCGTCCAGCAGGCTGGCGAACTGCTGGGCCGGAGCGGCGAACAGGCCGGCGATCTCGGCCAGCAGCTGCTCGCGGCTGGGGAGGTCGGCGAGGGCCTTGACCTCGTCGGCGCCGAGCACCGAGGTGCCCAGCAGGCCGCCCTTGACGACCAGCGCCGGGTTGGTCCGGGCGAAGTCGCGCAGCGCCTTGGCCACGCCGGCGGCGTCGCCCTCGACGAAGGCGATGGCCGTCGGACCGACGAGCAGGTCGTCGATGTCGAGGCCACGCTCGCGGGCGGCGATGCGCACCAGGGTGTTCTTGTAGATCTTGTAGGTGCCGCCCGACGCCCGCAGGGCGTTGCGCAGCTCGGCCATGGCCGGGACGTTGAGGCCGCGGAACTCGGTGAGCACGGCGGCTTCGGCGGCGTCGAGACGCTCGCCCACCTCGGTGACGACGGCGGCCTTGTCAGCTCGGGGCTCTCCCATGGCTCTCCTCTCTCGATCGGGGTGCGCTGGTCGCGCAGAGACGAGAGAGAGGGAACAGGGTTCCCCGCCTCGTCTGGCGGACCGTGGTCCCTTCGGCACCCGGGGGTGCGACCAGATGTCTCCGGCGAGCAGAGCTCAGATGTGAACCGGGCAACCGTACCGGCCCGCCTCGCAGCAGGCCAAACCCCAGACGACGCTCGGACGCCGACACGACCAGATGTCCCGCGAGCAGGACCGGCCCGGCGCAGCCGCTCGGGGGTGCGGGGGGTCGCCCCCCGCAGAGGCGAGCGTGTCGGCGAGGAACGAGCCGTCCGCCGCGGGGAAAGACCTTCAGCCCCGAGCGCAGCGAGGCTTCTGACGAGAAGACTCAGACCTCTTCGAGCACCTTGATGCGGTTGGGGTCGACCTTGATGCCGGGGCCCATGGTGGAGGCCAGGCCGACCTTGCGCAGGTAGCGGCCCTTGGCCGAGGCCGGCTTGGCCCGGTTGAGCTCGTCGATGACGGCCCGCAGGTTGAGGAGCAGGTCGACGCTGGTGAAGCTGGCCTTGCCCACGGGGACGTGGACGTTGCCGTAGCGGTCGGTGCGGTACTCGACCTTGCCGCCCTTGAAGTCGGCGACGGCCTTGCCCACGTCGGTGGTGACGGTGCCCGTCTTGGGGTTGGGCATCAGGCCACGGGGACCGAGCACGCGGCCGAGGCGGCCGACGGTCGGCATCATGTCCGGCGTGGCGATGGCCAGGTCGAAGTCGAGCATCCCACCCTCGACCTGGGCGGCCAGGTCGTCGCTGCCGACGATGTCGGCGCCGGCGGCGCGGGCCTCCTCGGCGGCGTCGCCGGCGGCGAAGACGGCGATGCGGACGTCCTTGCCCGTGCCGGCGGGCAGGGCGACGGTGCCCCGGACCATCTGATCGGCCTTGCGGGGGTCGACGCCGAGGCGGATGCTCAGCTCGACGGTCTCGTCGAAGCCGGCGGTCGCCAGCGTCTTGACCAGCTCCACGGCCTCGTCGGCGGTGTGCATGTGGTCGCGGTCGTAACGCTTCGTCGCGTCGGTGTAGCGCTTGCCCTTCGCCATGATGGCTCCCTCGTGTCGATGGCCCGGGGCGAGGTCCTCCCCGGTGCCTGTTGTCCCGCCCACCAGGATCGGTGGTGCGAGTTGCCGGCGCGGACGCCGGCGGAGATCAGACGACCTCGAGGCCCATCGAGCGGGCCGTGCCCTCGACCTGCTTGATGGCGGCGCCGATGTCGTGGGCGTTCAGGTCGGGCAGCTTGGTCTCGGCGATCGAGCGGACCTGGTCGGCGGTGACCGACCCGGCGCCCTCGCGGCCGGGGTTCTGCGAGCCCTTGGCGATGCCGGCGGCCTCACGGAGGAGGACCGGCGTCGGCGGGGTCTTGGTGATGAAGGTGAAGGAACGGTCCTCGAAGACCGTGATCTCGACCGGGACGATCGTGCCCCGCTGCGACTCCGTCTGGGCGTTGTACGCCTTGCAGAAGTCCATGATGGCCACGCCGTGAGGACCCAGGGCGGTGCCCACGGGGGGCGCCGGGTTCGCCTGACCGGCGGGGATCTGGATCTTGACGACGGCCAGGACCTTCTTCTTGGCCACGACGGGCACTTCCTTCTTCTGCGATGTGGACCTGGCGCGTCAGCGCGAGGAGGACGGACCAGCGTACGGGGATGACGGCGCGGAGCGCCAGACGACCCGGATGCTCAGAACTTGGCGACCTGCGAGAAGTCGAGCTCGACCGGGGTCTCGCGGCCGAAGATGTCGACCAGGACCTTGACCTTGAGCTGGTCCTCGTTGATCTCGACGATCTCGCCGGAGAAGTTGGCGAACGGACCTTCCTTGACCCGGACGGTCTCGCCCAGCTCGTGCTCGAGACGGGCAGCCCGGCCCTTCTTGTTCGGGAGCTCCTCGGCGTCGTCCTTGATGGCGAGGAAGGTCTCGACGTCGCGGCGGGGCAGCGGCGAGGGCTTGTTGCCGGCCCCGACGAAGCCGGTGACACCCGGGGTGTTGCGGATGACGTACCAGGAGTCGTCGTCGAGGAGGCAGCGCACCAGCAGGTAGCCGGGGAACATCTTCTTCTGGACGACCTGCTTCTTGCCGTTGCGGATCTCGACGACGTCCTCCATGGGGATGACGACCTCGTGGATCCGTCCCTCCATGTTCATCGACGAGGTGCGGGCCTCGAGGTTCTGCTTGACCTTCTTCTCGTAGCCCGACTGGGTGTGGACCACGAACCAGCGGCCGGGCCGGTCGTAGGGGCTCTCCACCGGGGCGGCAGCCTCCTCCTCGACCAGGGCCTCGGCGTCGACCACCTCGGGGAGGACCTCGCCGGTCTCGGGGTCGACCCCGGTTGGGGCGATCACGTCGGCGGCGACGACGTCCTCGCCCGGCTCGACGCCGGGGGCGTCGGCCTCGCCGGCATCCGGGGTGATGGTGCCGGGCGTGGCGGCGTCGGTCGGCGACGGCGGGGCGTCGGTCTCGGCCGCGTCCTGCGCGTCATCGGGCTCGGGTTCGAGGAAGGTCATGCGTCGTTCTTGTTGGTGGTCATGCGTGCTGGATCAGGGTGGCGGGGCGGGAGCCAGATCAGGCTTCGTAGATCCAGAGGACGGCCTTGGCCAGTCCGAAGTCGACGCCGGCGATCAGGGCGGTCATCACCACGACGGTGATGAAGACGATGATCGAGTAGTTGGTGGTCTCGGCGCGCGTCGGCCAGTTGACCTTGCGCATCTCGGCCATGACCTCACGGCCGAACTGGCGCGGCTTGGTGCGCTTGTCCTTGGGACGCGGGGCCGCTGGGGCCCGGCGCTCGGCCTTGGGCTGGCCCTCGGCATCGAGCGTGCCCTGCTTCTGCAGGAGGCGCTTCTGTTCACGGTTCATCGCCATCGGTCGTACCTGACGAAAGGGGGTGGATGGAGCAGGGCAGGAGGGAGTCGAACCCCCAACCGCCGGTTTTGGAGACCGGTGCTCTGCCAGTTGAGCTACTGCCCTCAGCGTTCCGGCTCTTGGGAGCAGGGACCGGTCGAGACTAGCAACCGGTCAGCCGAAGTCCCACTCGCCGATTTCGGCACGTCCAGCGGGTGAGCATCGCTGGGTTCAGCCGGCGAGGGGGAGACGCCGCGAGCGGGTCCTGGTGACGAGGACCACGGCACCGGCCGCCCCGGCGGCGGCGGTCGCCGCGGCCAGCCCACCGATGTAGGCCGCCCGCCGACCGGTGAGCAGCGAGCGGATGGCGTGGCGCTCGCCCGCCTCCTCGATGTGGGCCAGGACCTCGGTGACGAGCCCCGGGGCCGGGACGAGGACGTCCTCCCGCAACGAGCGCAGGGCCCGCAGCACCCGGCGGTGCTGGACCAGGTCGGCCTGGCAGCGCAGGCAGCCCTGGACGTGGCGCCGGGCGGCCCGGTCGAGCGCCCCCGGGTCGCCCCCGGAGGCGGCCAGGTGGTCGCCCATCTCGGTGCAGATCGCACTGGTCAGCTGGCTCATCGGTGCCCCCTCCGGTCCGCAGTCACGTCGAGCTGCGTCGCAGCCAGCGGGCACCGATGAACCAGACCGGCTTCGCCGGGAGACAAGCCGTGTCGTCTGGTTCGCTCGCTTCGCTCGCTTCGCTCGCTCACTTCGGGTCCTCCCCCGCATCGCCGTCCAGGTCCGACAGGCCGTCGCGCCCGGGGAACAGGTGGTCCTTGAGCTTCCGGCGAGCCCGGTGCAGCCGGACCTTGGCCGCCGACTCGGAGATCCCCAGCTCGGCGGCGATGGCCTCGTGGGGCAGGTCGTAGACGTCGCGCAGCACGACGACGGCCCGCAGCTTGGGCGGGAGCTCGTCGAGGGCCACGACCAGCCGGCCCCGCAGGTCCGAGGCATCGGCCTGGGCGACGGGGTCGAGCTCGGGCCGGGTGTCGACCACGACGAGGTCGTCGAGCAGCTCGTCGTGGCGGTGCTTGCGCCGCTTGCCGACGTAGGTCGAGGCGCAGTTGGCCGTGATCCGGTACATCCAGGTGGTGAACCGGGCCTCGCCGCGGAACCGGCCGATCGACCGGTAGGCGCGGAGGTAGGCCTCCTGGACGACATCGCGGGCGTCGTCGTCGTTGCCGGTGAGCCGCCGGGCCAGCGTGTAGGTCTCGGCGTGGGTGGCGGTCACGAGCTCCTCGAAGGCCTGGTCGTCGCCGGCCTGGGCCCGGGCCACGAGGGCGGCCATCGCCTCCGGGTCGGAGCGGGGGTCGCGGTCGTGGCCGAGCCGAGGTACGGCGGCGGACTGCATCGAGGGGTCGGACCCGCCGAGGAAGAGGCTGGTTACTCCCTCCTCCGGCGTGTCCGTCATGATCGACCTCCTGGGCGCGAGGCTAGGGCCCGAGCGGCCCGCCGCCGACGAAGGAGGCGGCCAGAGCGGGCCAGCACAGTGGGTCTCCTCCGAGCCGCCAGGCCCGGCTCAGACGTGAGCCGGGACCGACGTGCGCTCGGCGGAGCCGTTCAACGGGTCTCCTTGTGGACGGTGTGCGTCCGCTCCCACTGGCAGTACTTCTTCATCTCGATCCGCTCACGATCGTTGATCTTGTTCTTCGTCGTGATGTAGTTGCGGCGCTTGCAGGTCGTGCACTCGAGGGTGACGGCGATGCGCTTGTCGTTCCTGGCCATGGCCTTCTCTTCTCAGCTCTACTTGGTGATCTTGGTGACGCGGCCGGAGCCGACGGTACGTCCACCTTCGCGGATGGCGAAGCGGAGCCCATCTTCCATCGCGATCGGGTGGATGAGCTCGACGCTCATGGAGGTGTTGTCGCCCGGCATG
>DATHEV010000829.1:0-2654 GCA_035318405.1 Iamia sp. | reverse complement strand
CGGTCCTTGGCCCGCCAGGAGTCGTCACCGATCTTGTAGAAGTACGTGTCCGACGAGAGCGTGAGGGCTTCGCGCAGGTCGACGGCGCCGGTGCCCGCGGCACCGGCGTTGGTGGCCACTCCGTAGTCGGAGACCTGGAGGACGAGCTGCGGCTCCCAGACGGTCCCGCCGTTGGCGAGGGTGGCGTAGCCCTGAGCCAGCTGGAGTGGGGTGACCAGGACGTCGCCCTGGCCGACCATGGTGTTGCCGCTGGTGCCGGCGGTCCACGTCCCCGCCTCCCGGCCGAGATCGTTGTCGCCGTTGATCTCGAGCGAGAAGTCCATCAGCCAGTCCGGGGTGGGGATGCGGCCCGTCGCCTCACCCGGGAGGTCGATGCCGGTGGGCTCGCCGAGGCCCCAGGCCTTCATCGAGGTCTGCATGGCCTCTCGGCCGATGCGGTCCTTGGCCCGCCAGGAGTCGTCACCGATCTTGTAGAAGTACGTGTCCGACGAGAGCGTGAGGGCTTCGCGCAGGTCGACGGCGCCGGTGCCCGCGGCACCGGCGTTGGTGGCCGAGCAGTTGTTCTCGGGGTTGTCGACGTTGCAGTTGGGGTCGTACAGGTAGGTCCCGGTGTCGTTGTAGACGTACTCGGGCGTGATCATCCCGTTGGCCAGCCCGGCGTAGGCGCTGAACAGCTTGAACGTCGACCCGGCGGCGTACTGGCCGGCGATGGCCCGGTTGAGCAGTGGGAAGTTGTGCTCGTCGCCGCGGTTCCTGTTGGCGATGGCGTCGTAGTCCTCCTCGGAGATGCCCCCGACGAAGAGGTTCGGGTCGTAGGTCGGGTAGGACGCGATGGCCAGGACCTGCCCGTTGCGCGGGTCGACGGCGATCGACGCCGCCCCCTTCGGGTCGCAGCCACCCGGCTGGAAGCAGCCGGGGTCCACCACGCCCCGCCGCCGCTCGACCTCGGCCGCCAGGCCCTTCTCCATGAGGTACTGCATGTTGATGTCGACGGTCAGGTAGACGTCGCGCCCGGGACGGGGCTCACGGCGCAGCTCGGTGATCTCCCGAATCGGCCGGCGCCGGGCGTCGACCTCGTAGACGGTCTCGCCCGGGGTGCCGCGCAGATCGTGCTCCATCTCCCGCTCGATGCCGGCCTTGCCGATGTCGTCGTCGGTCTCGTACGGCTTCTCCTCCTCGTTGTCGACGATCTCCTGATCGCCTTCCTCGTCGGTGATGGAGCCGACGTAGCCGAGCACGTGGGCGAGGAGGGCGCCGTAGCGGTAGTCGCGCACGGTCACCCGCTCGACCGACACCGTCGGGAACCGCTCCGGGTGCTCGGTGATGTAGAGCTCGAGCTCCTCGGAGATGCCGCTGGCGACCGGCACCGGCTTGAACTTGCTGTAGCGGTCACTGTTGATCCGGCCCTCGAGGACCTCGACGGTGACCTCCTCGGGCGCCGGCTTCTGGGTCCGCACGGAGCCGTCGGGGTTCGTCTGGCCGGTCGCCACCCCGGCGGGCGGGGGCAGCTCGACGAAGGGCCCGCCCTCGGGGACGGTGGTGGCGGTCGTGGGCTCGTCGAGGGCCGAGGCATCGTCGGGATCCTCGGCGAGGAGGGGGACCGTCGTGGTGGTGGAGGTCGTCGTCGTCTCGTCGCCCGCACCCGGCTCCTCGTCCCCGGCCTCCGTGGTGGTCGTCTCCTCGACGGGCTCGTCGGGCCGGGGGCCGGGGTCGTCGGGCGCCCGCTGGCCGGCGACCTGGAGCACCTGGTCGACGTTGATCTCTCCCGCGAGCCGGCGGAGCAGCTCGGTGCGCTCGGGCCGCTCGAGATCCTGGTAGTCCTGGAAGTCGACCTGGACCTGGATGGTCTTGCGGTTCTGGACCAGCACCTTGCCCGACCGGTCGAGGATGCGGCCCCGGGGCGCCTCCTCGATGACCGTGATGATGTTGGCGCTGTCGACGGCGTCGGTGGCCTCCTCGGTGGTGAGGACCTGGAGGTACCAGAGGCGGGTGAAGAGCGCGGCGAAGAGCGAGAGGGCCACGATGCCGAGCACGTGGTGGCGGGCGCGGGGGTTGGCAGAGGTCATCGGGGGGTCACGAACGGAAGACGGACGGGCCGCGGTCGCGGGCACGGCTCTCGGGCCCGTAGGCCCAGCGCAGCGCCCACCGCATGGGCTTGCTGAACACGACGTTCACCACGGCGATGACGGCGACGATAGCCGGCAGCCTCCCCGGATCGACCGTCACGCCGAACACGACGGCGAGGCCGGCGTAGAGCAGCGTCCCGAACGCCGAGGCCACCGCCACCAGGCCCAGCTGGATGATCCCGGCGTCGCGCAGCACCGAGTCCTTGGCCGTCCCGACCACGTACCCGGTCAGCGCCCCGGTGAGGGCGGACAGGCCCATGGGGGTGTCGAGCAGCATGTCGAACGCCAGCCCGGCGGCAAAGCCGGCGATGGCGCCCCGCTCGGCGTCGGTCTCGAGGGCGGCGGCGATGGCCACCAGCAGGATCACGTTGCCCCGTGCTCCCGCGATCGACAGGGGGGAGACGGCCACGACCTGCACGACCAGGGTGACGAGGATGACGGCCGCGAGTCGGGCGGTTACCACGACCGGGTCACGAGCAGTCGTCCGTGCAGAGGAGGACGGCGACGTAGCTGAGCCCGTCGAGGTCG
>DATHEV010000828.1:0-2312 GCA_035318405.1 Iamia sp. | reverse complement strand
CGGCCCTCGGCGGACTCGGAGAAGCCGACCATGACCGAGCCGCGGGTCTTGGCTCCGGTCGCGAGCTGCTGGGACCAGTAGGCCACCTCGTTGGGGGCCGGGTCGCGTTCGAGGACGTTCTGGTAGACGAGGGTGACGAAGGCCTGGTTCGAGAGCGGGCCGTAGGTCGTCTTGAACTCGCCGGAGAGGGCGAACTGGCCGGCGATGGTGTGGAGGCCCTTGCCGGCCTTGTTCTGGGCGACCCAGTAGTCGAGGCCGGCGGCGTCGGGGGCCCGGAGGAAGAAGGCCCAGTAGAGGCGGGTCACCGGTGCCCGCCGGCTCGACCACGCCGTGCTGTGGGCCAGGTCGGCGATGACCTCGTCGGGCGACACCTCGCCGTTGACCAGACGGGCCTTCCACTCGGCGGCCTCGGTGGCCGTCGGGGCCCGCCCGGCGAAGTCGGCGAACTGCTGGGCGACCAGGGCGTCGAAGGAGTCGAACGGGGTGTGGTCCACGGCGGCGTCCCGGACGTAGACGTCGCGTGCCTGGTTGGTGTCGCCGCGGGCCAGGTCGGTCGCGTTCGAGGCGAACGCCGTCACCGACCCGTCGGCAGAGATGACCGGCCGGCCCGACGACGGTCCGGTTCCGGCCAGGAAGCCCGTCGAGCGCCGGCTGGCGAGCGACGTGAGCTCCAGGTCGAGGTCGCGGACGTAGGCGTCGTCCTGTCCGTTGGCGTCGACGAGCCAGAGGTTGTCCGCCGCCGAGGTGAAGGCGACGTAGCGCCCGTCGGCCGACACCGTGGCATGGCGCGAGTACCCGTTCGCCTGGGCCTCGGTGGAGCCCACCGACAGCAGCTCCTCCTGGCCCGCGTTCGTGGCTCGGCCCACGACGTCGCTGACGGTGCCGTTCCCGTCCACCTGGCCGGGGGGGAGGAGATCGGTGGCGGTGGTGGTGAAGGCCACGACGCTGCCGTCCCCGGCGATGGAGACGTCGTAGGACGCACCGTTCGGGTAGGTGGCGTCGGACTTGAGGCTGACGACCGTCGTCGACGAGGTGAGCTGATCCCGCTGGAACACGTCGGGCTTGCCGTTGCCGTCTCCCATGGTGACCGTCGGGGCCGACGAGGTGAAGACGATGGGGTCGCCGTCGTCGGGCATGGACGGGTCGTAGGAGCCGCCCCCGGTGACCTGGGCCCCGGCGTTCTTGACGCTGACCCGGATCGTCGTCGCGGCCGTCATGTCGCGGCGGAACACATCGGCGAAGCCGTTGGTGTCGCCGCTCACCAGGTTGCTGCCCTCGCTGGTGAAGGCGACGTAGCGGCCGTCGAGCGAGACGTCGCACACCTCCTCGAGGAACATGCCGCTCCCACCGTTGGCCGTGACGGACGGGATCCCGCCGGTCGACTGGCTGACGAGGCGGGTGGTCCCGAGGCTGCGGTCCCGCAGGAAGATCTGGCCCGTGCCCCCGGCCATGTTCTCGCCGTTGGACCAGAAGGCCACGAAGCGCAGGTCGGAGCTGGCCCCGCACATGACGCTCAGCCCGCTGATCTGGTCCTCGTCGTCGGTCACGCTCACCCGCGTGGTCGTTCCGGCGGTGCGATCCCGGAGGTAGACGTCGGCCTCGTCGTTGGTGTCGGCGGGGCCGTAGAGGGCGGCCCCGCTGAAGGCGACGTAGCGCCCGGTGGCGTCGACGGCGGTGATGGCGCTGCCGACGTTCCCGGGGAGCTCGGCCCCGGCGGAGGTGACGCTGATCCGGCCGGTCGAGGCGGAGCTCGTCGCCGCCCCGGCGGGGCTGCCGGTCGCGCCGACGAGGCCCACACCGAGGGTCAGCGCGAGGAGCGCGGCGCACGCGCCGCGCCGTCGGAGGTGGATCCGGGGGCGCGCCCCCGGACGGTCATGATCGCCCATCGTGTACATGGCTCCACTGTCCGCCGGATGGCGCCGCAGGGGGCGCGGCATGTCGGGCGTCTCTGCTCGTCCGGCCGTGATTTCCCCGGTTGGATCGCCTTCTGACACTCGATCTCTCGGAGAGGGTTTGCTCTTCCTGCGTGAGGGAGGCCTCCTACCGTGCTCCCAGTCGGCCACCCGGTGGCGCGCCTACGGTGAGCGGCCATGGGGGAGACACCGCACGTCCACCGTCCGTTCACCGCCGTCGTGGCGGTCCTGCTCCTGCTGCTGGCCGGGGCCGCCTGCTCCGACGACGGGGACGATGACGCCGCGCCGCCGGCCACCGACGAGAGCGGGGCGGAGGGCTCCGACGTCGACGGCCCCGGCGCGACCGAGCCAGAGGGCGGGGCGGCCACCTTCGAGCTGCTGACCTACAACGTCGCTGGG
>DATHEV010000827.1:0-3565 GCA_035318405.1 Iamia sp. | reverse complement strand
AGATCGAGGCCCCGATCGTGGCCGTGCTCGCCGCCATGGAGATCGTCGGGGTCGGCGTCGACCGCGAGCTGCTCACCGAGATCAGCCAGAAGATGCACGACGAGGTCCAGACCCTCCAGCAGCGGATCTGGGACATCGCCGGCTTCGAGTTCAACGTCAACTCGACCCCGCAGCTGCGCACCCTCCTGTTCGAGACCCTGGGCCTCGCCCCCGGCAAGAAGACCAAGACGGGCTACACCACCGACGCCCAGCAGCTGGAGAAGATGCGGGGCCAGCACGAGGTGGTCGACGCCCTGCTGGCCTACCGCGAGGTGGAGAAGCTGCGGTCGACCTACGGCACCGGCCTGCTCCAGGAGATCGCCCCCGACGGGCGGATCCACGCCACCTTCAACCAGACGGTCGCCCGCACCGGCCGGCTGTCGTCCGACGCCCCCAACCTGCACAACATCCCGGTCCGCTCCGAGCAGGGTCGGGTCTTCCGGACCGTGTTCATCCCGGCACGCGGGTGCGAGCTCCTGGTGGCCGACTACAACCAGATCGAGCTGCGCTGCATCGCCCACCTGGCCGAGGACCCCGGTCTCATCACCGCCTTCACCGAGGGCGAGGACATCCACACCACCACCGCGGCCCGGGTGTTCGGCGTGCCCGACCAGGAGGTCACGCCGGCCCAGCGGGCCAAGGCCAAGATGGTCAGCTACGGCCTGGCCTACGGGATGGAGGCCTACGGCCTCTCCCAGCGGCTCAACATCGCGGTCGACGAGGCCCGGGGGATCCTCGACGCCTACTTCGTGGCCTTCCCGTCGGTGAAGGCGTACATGGACCGCACGGTGGCCGAGGCCCGCGACCGGGGCTACACCGAGACCCTGTTCGGCCGGCGCCGCCCCATCCCCGAGCTCCAGTCCCACAACCGGGGCATCCGCATGGCCGGCGAGCGCCAGGCCATGAACGCCGGGATCCAGGGGCTGGCCGCCGACATCTTCAAGGTCGCCCTCGTCCACCTGGACGAGGCGCTGGCCGCCCGCGAGGCCGAGAGCCGGGTCATCCTCCAGGTCCACGACGAGGTCATCCTCGACGTCGAGCCCAGCGAGCACGACGACATCGCCGAGCTCACCCTGGACGTCATGCGGGGAGCCGCCGACCTGCGGGTCCCCCTGGAGGTCAACCTGGCCTTCGGCTCGACCTGGGCCGCCGCCAAGTAGTCGCTGAGAGGGAGCGAGATGCCAGCACGCAAGCGTCACAAGCCCGGAGGCGTCGAGGACGTCCCCGACCTCTCGACCCGCTCGGGCCGCAAGGTCGCCCAGAAGAGCGCGGCCCAGATCTTCGCCGAGCGCCAGCAGGCCGTTCGCGACGAGCAGCGGGAGGCATCCCGCGTCCGCCGCGAGGCCCAGCAGCGCGAGGACCGCCGCCGCGAGCTGACCAAGGCCAAGGACGCCGCCGCCAGCCGCCTCAAGGAGGTCCGGCGCCGGGGTGCCTCCGGCGCGGCCCGCACCGACGCCGAGGCCGCCTACCGCGCCGCCCTCGACGCCCTCATCCGCGACGAGCAGGGCCTCCCCCCGCTGTCGGAGGAGGAGCAGGCCGCGGCGGTCGCCGCGCCCCGCGAGCTCGAGGCCGCCGAGGAGGCGGCGGTCGCCGATTCCGAGGCCACCGACGCCGAGGCCGCCGAACCCACCTGACCAGGGGCTCACCTCTTGGAGTGGGCGAGGCGCTACTGTCGGCGTCGGCCCGGGCGGGCTGAGGGGTTGCGCACGACGGAGCCCCTCCAGGACAGGGCTCCGACGGGGCTCGGCATCGAAAGGCGCTCCCCATGCGCTCCAGCACGCGTTCGGCCGCTCGGCGGCTCCTCCTCGGCGGCGCGCTCGCCGCCACCGTGGTCGCCGGGGCCGTGGTGCCCGTCGCCGCCCAGGACCCGCCGCCCGCCCCGCCCCCGGACGCCGAGGTGAGCGACGCGGTGGCCGCGCAGATCGCCGCCATCGAGGCGGACAAGCAGGCGCGCACCCCGGCCGAGCGGAAGGTCGACTCCAACCTGCTCTACGCCGCGGCGGAGGAGGACGGTGGGCCCGCCGTGGCCGGGGCACCCGATCTGGAGAGCACGGCGAAGGTCGACCTCGAGGGCCTCACCGAGGTCGACATCACCGCCACCGTGGGCCCCGCCCTCCTCGACCGCATCGAGGCCCTGGGCGGGAAGGTGCTCGACAGCGTCCCCGGCTTCGACGCCGTCCGGGCCGAGCTCCCGGTCGACGCCGTCAGCGCCCTGGCCGCCCGGCCCGAGGTGCGCACCGTCGTCCCCGCCGGTGACGCCCGGACGAACCGGGCGGTCCGTCCCTCGGGCGGAGCCGCCACCGCCGGCGCCGGGGCCGGCGCCAACGAGGCCGACGTGACCCACGGTGCTGCCAATGCCCGGATGGCCTACGGCGTGGACGGCACCGGGGTGAAGGCGTGCGTGCTGTCGAACGGGGTGGACAGCCTGGCCGCCCGGCAGGCGAGCGGCGACCTGCCCGCCGTGGACGTCCTTCCTGGCCAGGCCGGTTCGGGCGACGAGGGCACGGCGATGCTGGAGCTGATCCACGACATCGCCCCCGGCGCCGAGCTGGGCTACGCCACCGCCTTCGAGAGCCAGGCCGGCATGGCCCAGAACATCATCGACCTGCGGGCCGACGGCTGCGACGTGGTCGTCGACGACATCACGTACTTCGCCGAGGCCGCGTTCCAGGACGACGACGTGGCCCGGGCCATCAGCCAGGTGAAGGCCGACGGCGCCATCTACTTCACCTCGGCCGGCAACAGCGGCAACCTGGCCGACGGCACCTCTGGCACCTGGCAGGGCGACTTCCAGGACGCCGGCCCCTCGTCCAGCCCTCTGCCGGAGGGGCTGCGCGTGCACGGCTGGGGCGTGGGCCAGCCGTACAACACCCTGACCGAGGGCGACATCTTCTTCAACCAGCCGGTCACGCTCCAGTGGGCCGACCCGCTCGGTGGCTCGGCCAACGACTACGACCTCTACCTCCTCGGCGCGTCGGGCGAGTCGGTGGCAGCGGCGTCGACCACCCTCCAGAGCGGCACCCAGGACCCCTACGAGAGGGTGAACGCCCGAATCGACTCGCGGATCGTGGTGACCCGTGCCGCCGGCGCCGCCGACCGGTACCTGGCCCTGTACACCAACAGAGGCGAGCTGGCCCACGCCACCGGGGGGGCGACGTACGGCCACAACGCCAGCGTCGACGCCATCTCCCTCGCCGCCACGCCGGCGGCCGTGGCGTTCCAGGAGGGCGACCCCGTCGGCCCGTTCCCGGAGCAGCACTCGGGGTCCGACCGGAGCGAGACCTTCAGCGGTGACGGCCCCGTCCGGTCGTTCTACGCCCCCGACGGCACGCCGCTCACACCGGGCGACCTGTCGAGCACCGGAGGCGAGGTCCGCAACGGCATCGACCTCACCGCCGCCGACGGCACCACCACCACCACACCTGACTTCATCCCGTTCTTCGGGACGTCGGCGGCCGCGCCCAACGCCACCGCCATCGCCACGCTTGCCCTCAGCGTCGCACCCGATCTCACCCCCGACGAGCTC
>DATHEV010000826.1:0-2783 GCA_035318405.1 Iamia sp. | reverse complement strand
CATCCGGGGCGTCAAACCAGCCTACCTACCGGTAGGTAGTCGATCCAGGCGCAGCCGAGGTGTCGTGGGACACAGGAGCCTCGGCCGGCGTGGCTAATGTCCCCCGAACACCTTGCAGTATGCGTGCAACCTTCCTCACGGCCCTCGGGGCCGCCGTCCTCGCCACCCTCCCCCGGGCCTTCGAAGAGCCCCGGTCGGCGGTCGTGTGGCTCGTCGTCCTCGGTCTCGCCGTGACCGGCCACCTGCGGGGTCCCGCCGCCCTGGCACAGGCGGCGACGCCCGTGGCCGGGGTGCTGTGGCTCCAGGTCGCCTTCTTCCCGCTCCCGCCCGGCCAGTGGATGTTCGGCCTGGTCCTGGGGGCCATCGGCTCGCTGGTCGCCTTGGGGATGGCCCTCGTCTACCGGGCCAACCGGGTCCTGAACTTCGCCCAGGCCGAGCTGGGCACGGCGCCCGCCGTCCTGGTCGTCGGGCTGGTCACGGTGTGGCACTGGAGCTGGGGCTGGTCGGTGCTCGGCGGGCTGGCGGTGGCCGTCGTCCTGGGCGCGGTGGTCGAGCTGGCGATCATCCGCCGCTTCACCCGGGCGCCCCGGCTGATCCTCACCGTGGCCACCATCGGGCTGTCGCAGCTGCTGACCTTCGTCTCGATCCTGCTGCCGCGCCTGTTCGACGTGCAGCTCCTCGACGAGGGGCTCGACGTCCCGTGGAAGGTCCGCATCTCCGACGGGCCGCCCGCCCTCACCGGTGACCACCTCATGGCGCTGGTGGCCGTGCCGGTGATCATCGGCGCCCTCGCCGCCTTCATCCGCTTCACCGACGTGGGTGTGGCCATCCGGGCCGCGTCCGAGAGCAACGACCGGGCGGCGCTGCTCGGTATCCCCGTCCGCCGGCTCCAGACCACCGTCTGGGTCATCGCGACCGTCCTGAGCTTCGTCGGCGTCCTCCTCCGGGCCAGCGTGGTCTCGCTGCCGGTGGCCGCCAGCCTGAGCTTCGGCATCCTCCTGACCGCCCTGGCCGCGCTGGTGCTGGGCAACCTCACGGACCTCGTGGCGGTGGCGGCCTCGGCCGTGGCCGTGGGCATCCTCGAGCAGGGCGTGCTCTACGGCGCAGCCGACGAGATGGTCGCCCCGGTCATCGGCGGCGTGATCATCGTGGTGATGCTGGGGCGACGGCTCGGCGTCAGCCGGCTGGCGGCGGACAGCACCACGGCGTGGCAGGCCACGGCCGAGGTCCGACCCATCCCGATCGAGCTCCGGCGCCTCCCCGAGATCCGGGCGGCGCGGGCCGGCGCCCTGCTGATCGCCGGCCTCGTGGTCCTCGGCTTCCCGCTGGTGGTCGGGGCGGGCGACCAGCTGAAGGGCGTGTTCGTCGCCTGCTTCGTCCTGGTGGCGGTCTCGATCGTGGTCCTCACCGGCTGGTCCGGTCAGGTGTCGCTGGGCCAGATGTCGTTCGTCGCGGTCGGGGCGGTGGTCGGAGCCCAGAGCGTGGCGGAGTGGCGCCTCGACCTGTCGCTCGCCCTCGTCCTGGCCGCCGTCGCCGGCGGGGTGGTGGCGGTGGTGGTCGGCCTGCCCGCGCTGCGGCTGAAGGGGCCGCTGCTCGGGGTGACGACCCTGGCGTTCGCGGTGGCGTCGACGCAGGTCCTCCTCAACCGGAGCCGCAACCGCTTCCTGCCCGACGAGCGGTTCGACCGGCCCCGGCTCTTCGCCCTCGTCGACATCGGGTCCCAGCGCAGCCTCTACTACGTGTGCGTCGCCGTGGCCGTCCTGGGCATCGTCGCCGTGCGGGGCGTGCGGGCCAGCCGCACCGGCCGGGCCCTGGTGGCCCAGCGCGACAACGAGCGGGCCACCACCGCCTACGGGATCAGCGTGGTGCGGGCCAAGCTCTCCGCCTTCGCCCTGTCGGGAGCGCTGGCGGGCATGGCCGGGTGCCTCTACGTCGTGGCCCTGCGGTCCTACACCGAGCAGCCGTTCGAGCCGGCGGTGAGCTTCAACATCTTCACGGCCTCGGTCGTGGGCGGCCTCGGGTCGCTCACCGGGGCGCTCATCGGCGCGCTGTTCCTCAGCGCCGGAGACTGGTTCCTCTCGTCGGACTGGCAGCTGCTCCCGTCGGCCCTCGGCGTGCTGCTCGTGCTGACCATGCTCCCGGGCGGGCTGGGAGAGGTGCTCTACCGGGCCCGTGACGCCTTCCTGCGCCGGGTCGCCGCCCGCCGGGGCCTGGTGGTGCCGAGCCTGGTGGCCGATGTCCGCACCGACGAGGGCGACGACGTGGCCGACGTGGTGCGGGCCGCCGACCACGTCCCCGAGCGGGTCGACGAGGTGGTCGCATGACCGAGGTGGCGGACGCGGTCGACGGCCCGCCGCCCGCGGCCGCGGCGGCCGGGGAGGGCGAGCCACAAGGTTTCCTCGCCCGTGTCACCGGGGGCAGCCCGTTCACCCCCCTCGGGGTGCTGTTCGGGCTGAACATCGCCGACGAGCTCGACCGCAGCGCCTTCGCCGTGCTGCTGCCCGACATCCGCGACCACTTCGGGCTCGACAACAGCGGCATCCTCGGCCTGGTCGCCCTGGCGACGGCGGCGGCCCTCCTGCTCACCGTCCCCATCGCCACCTGGGCCGACCGGGGCAACCGGGTCCACATCGCCCTCCTGGGCGCGGCGGCCTGGGGCGCCTTCTCGCTGGGCACGGGCCTGGCCCCGGTGGTCTGGGTGCTGGTGGCCGTGCGGTGCGGGTCGGCCATCGGCAACGCCGCCATCTTCCCCACCCACAACTCGCTGCTGTCGGACTACTACC
>DATHEV010000825.1:0-2137 GCA_035318405.1 Iamia sp. | reverse complement strand
GAGGCCCTGGTGCGGGTCCCCGCCGCCGACGGCCGCATCGAACCTCCGAAGGAGTACATCGCCGTAGCCGAGGACCGCGGGCTGATCGTGCCCCTCGGCGAGGCCGTCCTCGAGCAGGCGGCCCGGGACCTGGCCCGGTGGCGGGCGGAACGGGGCCCCGGCGGGGCATCGCCCTTCGTCGCCGTCAACGTGTCGGCCCGCCAGCTGGGCTCGCCCGCCTACGCCTCCCGTCTGGCCGCCACCCTCGACCGGCACGGACTGCGCCCCCGCGACCTGGTGGTCGAGTTCACCGAGGACACCGTCATCGGCGCCGACCGGTCGACCGGCCGCACCATCGACGCCCTCCACGAGATGGGCGTCCGGCTGTGGCTCGACGACTTCGGCACCGGCTACAGCTCGCTGGCCTACCTCAAGCGGTTCCCGATGGACGCCCTCAAGCTCGACCGGTCCTTCGTGGGCGGGCTGGGCGAGGATCACAGCGACACCGAGATCGTCCGGGCCGTGTTGGCCCTGGGCCGCTCGCTGGGCCTGTCCGTCGTCGCCGAGGGCGTGGAGACGCCCCAGCAGCTGGCGCTCCTCCGCGACCTCGGGTGCCGTCGGGCCCAGGGCTTCCTGCTGGGCATGCCCGGCCTGCCCGACCAGCTCGACCCCGACGCTCGCGACCTCCCCGCCCTGGCCGCCGACCCGGACCAGGGCCAGCTCCCCCTGGGCTGACCCTCGATCCGAACTGGCGGTCAGATCCGGCGGGAAGCCGCCGGATCTGATCGCCAGTACGGGTCAGTCGACGAGGGGGGTCTCGCCGCCGCGACCCGACCGGTTGACGACGGCCTCGTCGGTGCCCAGGTACGAGGCCACGACGGCGGGGTCGGCCAACACCTCGGCCGGGGTGCCCCGGGCGATGACCCGGCCCTGTTCGAGGGCGACGAACTCGTCGCACAGCTCCCGGAGCAGGCCCATGTCGTGCTCGATGACGACCATCGAGCAACCGGTCTCGGCCTGGACCCGCCGGAGCATGGGGGCCAGGGCCTCGGTCTCGGCCTGGGCCACGCCGGCGGTGGGCTCGTCGAGCAGGACCACGGCCGGGTCCTGGGCCAGCAGGCAGGCCAGCTCGACGATGCGGCGGGTGCCGGTGGACAGCTCGCCGGTGGGCCGGTCGCGGAACGGCGTGAGGCCGAGCAGCTCGACCAGCTCGTCGGCGCGCACCGCGGCGTCGCGCTCGGAGTCGGTGGAGGCGGGCAGGTGGAGGGCGGCGGCCACCGGGTCGCGGTTGGCCAGGTGGCGCTCGAGGGCCACCTTCACGCAGTCGACGACCGGGAGTGACGGGTAGAGCAGGGCCTCCTGGAACGAGCGCCCGAGCTCGAGCACGGCCCGGCGGTGGGGGGCCAGGTCGGTGATGTCGGTCCCGCCCAGGCGCACCACCCCGCCGTCGAGGTCGAGGAAGCCCGTGAGCAGGTCGAACAGGGTGGTCTTGCCCGCCCCGTTGTGGCCGATCAGGCCGATGATCGACCCGGGCGGCACGGTCAGGTCGACGTCGTCGACGGCGGTGATGCCGCCGAAGTGCTTGGTGATGCCCCGGCATTCGAGGGCCAGGCCGCGATCGGGCCGGCTCGCCGTCTCGGTGGCGTCGCGGTCCGGCTCGGCCAGGTCGGGGCCGCGTCCGTCGGCGCCGGCGTCGTCGTCGGTGCCGATGAAGACGGCGCGGAGGATGTCGGGTCGGTCGAGGAGGCCCGCGGTCGGGCCCCGGAAGCGCACCTGGCCCTTCTCCAGGAACACGGCCCGCTCGCACATCAGGAGGGCCACGTTCACCGACTGCTCGACGACGACGATGGTCGTGCCCTGGGCGTGGAGCTCGGCCACCTTGTCGACCAGCATCCCGACCACGGTCGGGGCCAGGCCCAGCGACAGCTCGTCGATCAGGACGAGCTGCGGCTCGGTGACGAAGGCCATGGCGATCGAGAGCTGCTGCTGCTCGCCGCCCGAGAGGTCGCCGGCGGCCTGGTCCCAGCGCTCGGCCAGCACCGGGAACATCGCCAGCATCTCGTCGGTGCGGACCTGCGCCCGCTCGCGATCGCCCCGCAGCATCCAGGTGGCCATGCGCATGTTCTCGGCCACGGTGAGCGTGGGGAAGAGGCCCTTG
>DATHEV010000824.1:0-8557 GCA_035318405.1 Iamia sp. | reverse complement strand
CCGGGCCGCGGTCACCCCGTCCTGCGGGCGGGGCTCACCATCGTCGCCGTCGTCGGAGCGGTGCTCACCGCCCGCGCCGTGGGCACCGCCGAGACCTGGTTCGACCTCGACTTCCTGCTGCTGGTCGCCGCCGCCCCGCTCGTGTTTGCGGTGGCGTGGATCAGCGCCCAGCTGATGGGTCTCGCTGCCAGCCCCCTGCGCCGCCTCGGCCCCACCGCCCGGCTCGCGGCGACGCCGCTCGTGGTCCGACGCGGCCACCTCGGCCCCATCGCCGCCGCCGTCGGCCTGGTCGTCACCCTGGCGGTCCTCGAGGGGGTGGTGGGCGCCAGCTTCGGCGCCCGGGAGGCCGGTCGCGACCGCGCCGACGTCGTCCTCGGCGAGACCGGCACGAGCGATGACCAGCTCATCGTGAGCACCAGCAACCTGCCGGCCGACGAGACCCGGAGGGTGGCGGCCGAGGCGGCGACGGGCAAGCAGGTCCGGCTGGCGGTCATCGATCAGCTGGGCGAGGGCGGCACCGAGACCCGGCCCGACATCCGGGCCGAGTCACCGCCCCGGAGCCGCATCCCGGCCCGGCTCACCGAGCTCGACGTCAGCTTCGTGGCCGACGACTTCGTGGCCGTGCCGCCCGGCGTCAGCGTGGCCGTCGACGCCGGCTCGTCCTGGGTGGGCGTGGCCACGGCCGCCGACCTCAGCGCGCTCGGGCTGGCCGACCTCGGCCCTGCCCTCGAGCGGGGCGAGGCCGTGGTGCTGAACCCCGACGTGGCCGGCACCACGACGATCGCGCTCGAGGGGCCGGACGGGGCCGAGATCGGACGGCTGCCGGCGGCCCGGTCCGGCGCCGACGAGCACGGGCTCCTCCTGCCGGCCGTCGTCGTCTCCCCCGCGGTGGCCGACGGTCTGGGCCAGGCGCGCTACGGCGGCCGGGCCGTCGTCGTGCCCACCGATCCCGAGAGCCGCCGAGCCGGGAGCGACACCGTCGAGGTCGCCTTCGCCATCCACGACCACGCCCGCAAGGAGCTGCCCGACGTGGCCGGCACCGAGTCCGAGGGCGTCGCCGCCTCGGCCCGCTACGTGGAGAGCCAGGAGCCGCCGGCCCGGGGTGACGAGGAGGTGGTGCGGGACGCGGGGGGCCCGCTCAACGCCCTCTCCTTCATGTCGGGAACGGCGTCCGAGGGCCGCAGCCGGGGCTTCGCCCTCGCGGTCGCCGCCCTGCTGGTCTGCGTGGCCGGCACCATCCTCGTGCTGGGCGGGTCCCGGGCGGAGGATGCCGTGCTGGAGGCCCAGGGGGCCGAGCCCCGCACCCGGGTCGTGGTCGCCGCCGTCCAGGCCGGAGCCGTGGCCCTGACCGCATCGGTCCTCGGCGGCCTCGCCGGCATCGGCCTGCCGGTGCTGGCGATGACCAGCTACAACGACCGCGACCGGGTCGATGGGTTGCCCGACATCCCCGTCGTGATCCCGGTCTCGGTCGCCGTGCTCCTCGTCGTGCTGCCGGTCGCCGCCGCGGTCATCGCCGCCGTGGTCGTCCGGAGCCGGCCGCTCGCCCCCGCGGCCGACCTGGCCCTGCTCGACGCCTGACCGGCGGGTTCAGGCCTGGGTCAGGCCTTCAGGTCGGGCTCGCCGACGGTCGCCTCGGGGTCGGCGAACGTCACCGTGACGGTGCGCTCGTCGACGCCGCGGAGAAGTGTGACCGCGACGCTGGTGCGCTCGGCGGCCGCGTCGAGGGCGTCCCAGAGGTCGTCGACCGACGGCACCGGGACCCCGTCGACCGCCGTGACCAGGTCACCCTCGGCGATGCCGGCGGCGACGGCGGGCGAGCCCTCGACCACGGCCCGGACGAGCAGGCCGGGCGCCTCGGGCAGGCCGACCCTCCGGCGCAGCTTGGCGGCCTGGGGGCCGGGCACGATCACCACGCCGAGCCGGCGGGCCCGGAGGTGCTGGCCTGCGACCAGGGCGTCGACGCGGGATCGGAGGTCGGCGTCGGCGGGCAGGGCGAGGTAGAAGCCCTCCCCCAGACGGTGGGTGTTGAGACCCACCAGCCGGCCCTCGGCGTCAACCAGCGGTCCGCCGGATGAGCCCCGGGCCAGCGGGGCGGTGTGCTCGACGGCGCCGCTGACCCGGCGGCCGCGGGGCCCGCGGAAGGTGCGGCCCACGCCCGACACGAAGCCGGCGGTGACCCGGTCGCCGCCCCGGGCCCGGGCCAGGGCGAACACGGCGTCGCCGACGTCGGGCTCGACGTCGGACCAGGTCAGCGGGGTCACATCGCCGGTCGGGACGTCGAGGACGACGATGTCGTGGTCGGGGTCGGAGCCGACGACGGCGCCCTGGGCGTGGGACCCGTCGGCGAAGGTCACCTGGGTGGTGCGGTCACGCAGGTTGTGGGCGCTGGTCAGCACCCGGTCGGGGGCGACGACGACGCCGGCGCCGCGGGCGTGGCGACCGATGGCGACGGTGGCGGGGGCGGCGACGGCGTGGGCCGCCCGGGTGGCGGTGGCGATCTCGGCGAGGGACATGCGGGGCTCCGGGGTTGCTTGTGACTTGCGAAGTGCAAGTGACTCTAGACCCGTCGATCGCCCGGTCCTCCCACCGGAACTTTGGACGGACTCCGCCGCATGTGGCGTGGTTCCGTCCAAAGCTCGGCGGGAACCCGGCAAGATGGCGTCATGCCCCGCCCCGGCCACGAGCCCCACCCCCGGCCCCGCGCCCGGCGGGCGCCGGCCGGGCCGCCTCCGCCCACCGTGGCGCCGGACCTGGTCCGGGCGGTCGAGCGGGTCGGCGACCGCTGGGTCCTGCTCATCGTGGCCTCGCTCCTCGACGGGCCCCGCCGCTTCGGCGACCTGGGCGAGGGCCTGGGCGTGGCGCCCAACATCCTCACCGCCCGCCTCCGGCAGCTGGCCGAGGACGGGCTGGTGGTCGCCCGGCCCTACAGCGAGCGGCCCGTGCGCCACGAGTACGTCCTCACCGGGTCGGGCCGCGAGCTGGCCGATGCCCTCACCCTCCTCTCGGAGTGGGGCTCGCGCCGCCGGGGCGGCCGGGGCGCGGCGGCGTTCCACGCCCGCTGCGGCACCGGCCTCGAGCTCCGCCCCTGGTGCCCCACCTGCGACCGCACCGTCGACCCCGACGAGGCCGATCCCGCCGCCTACGAGGTCTGACCCCCACTCGCGGCGAGGGCCTGGAGGATCTGGAGAGCGCGGTCGGCGTCGGGGGACGGGACCAGGACGTGGTCGTGGTGGAAGGCGGCGACGACGTTGGCGCTGATGCCCGCCGCCGCGAGGGCGCCGGCGACGGCGGCGGTGAGGCCGACGGCGGCCAGGTCGCTGTGCACCTTCAGCTCGATGCGGCGGCTGGGCATCTCGTGGGTGAGGCCGAGACGCTCGGCCACCTCGATCGGGACGACCAGGGTGGTGCCCTCGTCCTCCTCGATGCGGGCGAAGACGGGCCCGTCGGGGACGGCATCGGGTGGGACCGTGCACCACACCAGCTCCTCGGGGTGGAGGACGGGGGCGAGCCCGGCGAGGAGGACGTCGAGGTCGCGCTCCCCTGCCATCACACCTCGCCGGGCACGAGCGGGTGGTAGCCGGGGACCTCGGCGTGGGGGGTGTCCAGGTACACCTTGGCCTCGGGGTTGCCGCTGAAGCGGCCGTGGCTCCACCGGACCTCGACGTGACCGCGGACGGTCACGTCGGCCCCCGCCTCCCGGTCGACGACGCTGGCCTGCCAGCGGACCACCGCCTGGCCGGCGGGCTCGGGCCACACCTCGAAGGCCTTCAACCGGTAGCGCTGCTGCCAGTCCCAGGCCGTGTCGATGCGGAGCCGCATGGGCGGGGCCGTGGCGCTCGACGCCCCCAGCACGAAGTACGGCGCCCCGCCCAGTCGCAGCAGCCGCCACAGGAGGCGCTCCTTCTCGGCTCGGTCGCCGAGGTTGGCCGCCCAGCGGTCGGCCGACCGCTCGGCCACGGCCCGGACGAAGGCGGCGTAGGGCTCGGTGACCGACTCGGGGGTGATGCGCTTGAAGGCGGCCTTCAGGAGGTCGCGCCCGCCCCGGGCCAGCTCGCCGACCATCTCGGGGACGTGGGCCAGCTCGGCGGCCCCGGCGACGCCGCTCGTCTCCAGCTCGGCCCGGGAGGCGGCGTAGTAGCGCTGGAGCTCGGCCGGCGCCACCGCCGCGAACCAGTCGCCCGCCTTGGCCACCGGGCCGCTGAGCCCACCGTCGAAGAGGCCGGCCGGGGCCAGGTTGTGGAGCACCTTGGACAGGTACTTGCACGACACCAGGTAGACCCGATCGACGCGCAGGTCGGCGGGCACATCGGATTGGAGCGGCAGCTTGTCGGGGCCCTTCCACTCGATGCGGGCCGGCACCCGGCTCCGCAGTGCATCGGTGGCCCGGAGGAAGGCCAGGCCGTTGTCCCACGCCCGGTGGAAGTCGGCATCGTGGTCACCGGCGGCGCGAGCCTCGGTCAGCTTGTCCCAGATGGCGTCGCTGACGCCGTGGATCTCGGTCGGCCGGGCCGCCAGCGCCCAGTCGAGGTCGCCCAGGCCCAGCATGGCCAGACCGGTGGTGATCTCGGTGACCTCGGTCCGCAGGGATGGCACGACCCGAGCCTCCCACGCCGGCCTCTCCCGAAGTGGCGATCGGATCCGGCGGCTTCCCGCCGGATCTGATCGCCGGTTCGGAGTCCGTCAGGTCAGCGTGGCGACGGCTTCGACCAGGACGGCGGGGTCGTCGGAGCAGACGCCGTCGGCACCGCGGGCGAAGACCTCGGCCGCCACGGCCACGTCGAGCGTGTTCCAGGCCACGATGCCGACCCCGACGGCCCGCACGGCGGCGACCCACTCGGGGGTGAAGGGGCCGAGGGCTCCGTCGCCGAAGACGTCGTAGCAGGGGTGGACGAAGTCGAGGTCGAGCCCCCGGGCCAGGCTGTGGACGTCGATGCCCGGGTCGTGGAAGAGGAGGCTGGTGGTGAGCCCGCCCTCGGTCTTGAGCCGTCCGGCCAGGTCGGCCCGGAAGCTGGCCCCGACGGCCCGGTCGCCCAACCCGTGGGCCCGGACGAGGTCACCCAGCAGGGCCGGCCCGCCGGGCAGCAGCTGCTTGACGTCGAGGTAGACGCCCAGGCCGGCGTCGGCCACCACCGCCAGCACGTCGTCCAACCGAGCGGGCTCGACGGCCGAGGCCACCGCGGCAGCCGACCGCACCTCGGCCTCGGTCATCTGCGAGATCCACCGCACCCCACCGCCCGCCACCACCCCGTCGTGGACGGCGAGCAGGACCCCGTCGGCCGTCATGTTCACGTCGACCTCGACGTCGGTGGCGCCCCGGGCCGCGGCCTGACGCACCGCCTCGGGCGAGTTCTCGGGGGCGAACAGCGACGCTCCCCGGTGGGCGATCAGGTGCCGCTCGCCCCCCGCCACCCAGTACGACGACGCCACCGGGTCAGTCCCGGAACAGCGGTCGGAACTGGAGCTCCGTGGGTCCCATGGCGACGTCGCGAGTCTCGTAGCACTCGTGACCGTCGTAGACGTCGACGGCGGTGTCGAGGTGCTCCATGTAGCCGATGACTGCGTCGGCCCACCGCTCGTCCAGCAATGCCTGCCTCAGGCTGTCGCGCAGCCCATCGTTCAGGTACGTCGGATCAGCCCGAGCCACCCACTCGAGGGCGAGCACCCAGTGGAGGGCGTCGATGTCGTCGGCGACGAACACGTCCGGCGCGTCCCCTCTGACGACCGCCACCGCCACCCGCTTCACGCCGTCTCCTCGACCATGTCGTCGATCTGTGTCTGTGTCCAGAACCCGGGCAAAGGGCGCAGTCGTGACTCCTTGGCGCCGGAGAACCCACCGCTCCCGTACTGGGACAAGCGATCCCGCCCGGCGTCGTCGAGCATCGCGATCACGTCGAAGACGGCCTCGGGACCGACGGAGCGCAGGGCTCGGTCCCCCTCGCTCCCGTGCCGAGGGAGGTGGCTCGTGAGCAGAATCAGCCGGTGGTCGACGGTGTGCTCGTCGGCGTGGAAGAAGACGTCGGCCCGACCAAGCGCCTTCCACAACGTGTCGGTACGGCGCAGCCCGCCTCGCGGGTTGGCGAAGGAAGCACCCGAGACGTCGACGTACCAGAGGCCGCCGTCGGCATCCTTCATCTCGATGTTGAACTCGGCACCGACCCCCGAGAGTCGTACCTTCCGGCGGAAGACGTTGAAGCCCGCTCCTCCGTCTTCGATCGGCCCGAGGACGCGCTCCGCCAAGGCGTTTGCTGCCTTTCCCTCCTTGGTCGCCCGGGCCTGGAAGTCGTCGTCGTCGTTGATCGACGGGATCTCGATCTGCCGCCGCTCACGGATCTGAGATGGCTTCAGAGCGAAGATCGGTTTGCGGTCCAGCCGTTCGGTCTCCTGTCGCACCCGCGCTCGCGACAGCTCGACGAAGTCGGGGTCGAGGTCGAACCCGACGTACTTCCGCTCGGTCCGCTCGGCCGCGACCAAGGTCGATCCCGCCCCCATGAAGGGGTCGAGCACGAGGTCGTCGACCCACGTGTAGAGGTGGATCAACCGCTCGGGCAGCTCGACGGGGAACGGCGCTGGATGCCCCACCCGCTTGGCACTCTCGGCCGGGATCTTCCAGACGTCGAGAGTGCTCTCCATGTACAGGTCAGCGGTGATCGTGGTCTTGTGCGGAAGATCCTTGTCCTCTCGCACCCGAGCGCTGCGGGCCCGGTCGAAGCGGCCCTTGCTGGCGATGATCACTCTCTCGGTGATGTCGCGGAGCGATGGGTTGGTGGGCTGCATGAACGAGCCCCAGGCGCAGTTCCCACTCGATCCTTCGGACTTCTGCCAGAGGACCTCGCCGCGGAGGAGGAGGCCGAGGTCCTCGAAGATGCCGGTGATGTCGCCCGACAGCGAGCGGTACGGCCGGCGGCCCAGGTTGGCGACGTTGACGGCGATGCGGCCGCCCGGCTCCAACGCTTGGACGCACTGGCCGAAGACCTGGTGCAACATCTCCAGGTACTCGCCGTACGACGCGGGTACGCCGTCACGCTGGACCTCCTCCTCGTAGGTCTTGCCCACGAAGTAGGGCGGGGAGGTGACCACCAGGGCCACGGATCCGGCGCGCACGTGCCCCCCGGTCACGATCTCCCGGGCGTCGACGTTGAGGAACGGATCGGCGATCTCCCGCTCCGAGGGGTGGAGGACGGTCTCGTCGTCGCTGATGACCGGTGGTGTGAAGCGGGCGTAGAAGTCGGAGGCGTCGTGGCTCTCGCGGCGGCCGACGCCGAAGGCCGACGTCGCCGTGGGGCGTCGGGGGCGGCGGGGGGTGTCGGCCATGGGAGAACCGTACCGGAGGGGTGCGACAGCGAAGGGAGGCCAGGTCAGCCCGGCCGGAGAGAGGCAGCACTAGCCTCGCCGGGCCATGGCTGCCGACGACGACCTCCCCGAGAACGCCGACCCGGCGACCGTGATCGACGCCGTGGCCGACCGGGCCGCCGCGGCCGAGTCCGGCGACGAGGACATCGAGGAGGGCGGCGCCGACGAGGTGGCGGCGTGGCAGCGCAAGCTGGCCCAGGCGGCGATCTCGCCCCGGGCCCAGGAGGCCCTCACCGACGCCCGCCACCACCTCGACAACGCCTGGCACAGCTCCGACGCCGGCACCGAGGACGCCCCCTCCGGCAAGCTGCGCCACGCCCACAAGGTGGCGCTCGTCGGCATGAAGCACGTGACCTCCCACCAGGTCCCGTTCAACCGCGAGCTGGTCATCACCATCGACCGCCTGACCCGGGTGGTGGAGGAGCTGGCCACCCGTCTGTCGGTGGTCGACGAGATGGAGGACCGCTACGACGCCACCCTGCGCCGGGCCCAGGCCGGCGTGGCCACCGCCGGCGTCCAGATCGACGACCTGGCCGGCGAGCTGGCCGAGGTCCTCGACGGCCTCGAGGACGCCACCGCCCGGCTGGCTGCGCTGGAGGCGTCCGTCGCCGATCAGCGCCAGGTCCTCGGCGCCACCCGGGCCCGCGAGGACGTCGTCCTCCGCGCCCTCCGCGACGCACCGGCGAGCGACACCCCCGGAAGAGCGACCCTCGGCGACGAGGCCGATGTCGCCGACGCCGCCCTCGTCCGCCGGCTGGCCGCCGCCGGCCGACCCCGACCCGAGGTCGTCGTGGGCTGGGCCCGCCAGCTCGAGCCGATCGTCGCCGCCGCCAGTGCCGGCGCGCCCGTCCTCGACCTCGACCCCGATCGGGGCGAGTGGCTCGACGTCTGGGCTGGCCTCGACGACGGCGCCCGAGGGGTCGAGAGCGACCCCGCCATCGCCGCCGCCCTCCGCCAGCGGGGCCACGACGTGGCCGACGGCGGTCCCGCCGCCCACCTCGCCGGGCTCCCCGAGGACTCGCTCGGCGCGGTCACCGCCGTGACGCTGGCCGACGTCCGCCCGCTGGCCGAGCTGGTCGCCGTGGTCGACGGGGCGATCACCGCCCTGCGCCCCGGCGGCGTCCTGGTCCTGGTGTTCGCCGATCCCGCGGGCGCGGCCACCGGCGACGTCCTGTGGGCCGACCTCCGGCGGCACCCGGTCCACCCC
>DATHEV010000823.1:0-3288 GCA_035318405.1 Iamia sp. | reverse complement strand
AGCGGTTCCCCGCTCACCGTCGTCACGCTCGTTTCGAGGTCCACCAGCACCTCGTGCCCCTCGGCGCGACCGACGGGAACGAGGGCCGGTGCCGGCGATGCGCTGCTCTGGCCAAGCTGGACAAGCTCATCGAGCGGTGCGGTCGTGCGCCACCGCCGCTCGTCGACGTTGACGAAGCCAGGGGGCGCGTCCGACTCGGCGGCGAGGACCATCGTCACGCCATCACCATCGGACTCGACCCATCGAAGGGGCGGCGGACCCTCCGATCCGTTCCCTGCCATGGATGCGCGCAGCGCCGCCTCCAAGTAGCCAGCCGATTCGGTGTCCGCACCCATGCGAAGTTCCCGTTCGGCGGCCTGCGCCGCAGGGGGAGGCTCTGGTAGACGCTCCCCGGCTCGGCGGTGCCGCTGTTGGGCTCGGCGTCGCCGGTCGAGGATGACCAGGAGGCCCGCCGTCGCAAGGCCACCCCCGATCAGGCCGACCGGAACGACCGGGTGCCCCGGTTCCGCGTCGACGTCGTTCCCTTCCGCCTGCTCCGCTGGAAGCGGGTCGTCTACGGTCGGGGGGGACTCCTCCGGCGCAGGCGTGGGTTCTGGGGGCAGGGATGGGTCCGGCGCCGGCGGGGCCTCTGGGGGAGTGTCCAGGACGTCCGGTTCTGGCGGAGCCGGATCTTCGGTCGGTGGGGGCCCAGGCGGCGGCGGGACCGGGGCGTCCGGCGGTGGTTCGTCGGGCACGGGCTGGGCCACCGGCACGTCCAGCGTCCACCCGGGCTGGATGACGTCGGGGTTGGTCAGTCGCCGGCCGTCAGGCTGGACGCGGTCCCGGTTGAGGTCAGCGATCTCCCGGTGGCGATTCGCGTCGTGCAGGACCTCCTCGGCGATCCCCGAGAGGGTGTCGCCAGGCTCGACCACCACCTGCTGCCCCACACTCGGCCCGGCCGGAACGACATCCGTGGGGGGACCGTCGGCCGGGACGAGGATGATCCAGCCGGGTCGCAGGAGGCCGGGTTCTGCCAGGGCGCCGCCGTCCGGCTGGGTGCGGCCGCGGTTAAGCTCGAACAGCTCCGGCGCGGCAGTACCGCTGCCGCAGTAGCGCTCGGCGATGTCCCAGAGGGTGTCTCTGCGCTCGACGACATGCTCGACGAGCGCTGACGCGCTCTCACCCGAGGACGCTTCCTCGCCCGGCGACGATTCAGACCACGCCGAGCCACTCGCGACCTCTGCCTCAACCCGAGGAGGCGGAGCAGCGATCAGCGCCGAGGCAAGCGGCTGCGCCGGAGTGGGCGCCGGGCGGGCCATGGCGCCAGCGGGCCATGCGAGGACGATCGCTGCGACGAGAGGTCCCGCGAAGCTCTGGCCGAGGCCGAGACCACGGACCGACCGGGGCAGCCCGCCTCGCATCAGCGCTCGGACCTCGACGACGACCGCCGCCACCACCTGCATCCACGCCACCCACACGACGGCGGCGAGCACCTTCCACACGATCGTCGGCGGCAACGGCAGGTCACCGGTGAAGGTGGCCATGACGTTGCTTGCGTCGGGCAGCGCGCGAGGCAAGGGCCATCCAACCGAGCCGACGAGGAAGACCGGAACTCCTATGACGACCGCCGCCAGAACGATGAAGGCGGCTAGACCGCGAGCGAGATGAGCCGGGCCGCGCATTAGTTGCCTGCCTCGGTGATGCCGCGGACGGACCGAGCCGAGCCCGTGGACGACACCGTCCTGCTCTCGATGCCGACGATGCCCAGGAGCAACGTCGGCTGGGTGACCGTCACGGTGACCGTCACCGTCGTCCCCGTCACGACTACGGAGTCAGGAGCCATGTCCTGCCGGGCGAGGTACTCCCGAACCGCTCGGTCCGCAGCTACGGGGTCGAGGACGGCTTCGCCCGATCGCAGGCTTTGCTCGCTCAGCTCCTGTGCACCGGCCCGGGCCGCTTGGCGAGCCGCGTTGCTGGCATCTCGCCGGGCGGTCAGGATCTGGCCCCCGTCGTAGACGAGGCCGCCGAGCGCCAACATCGCCAGGACCAGCACCGCCCACATGGCGGTGGCCTGTCCGCTCTCGTCGCGCAGCCACGCGCGCCTCCGTCTCATCCCGCCGGACCAACGCTTCGCCATCGGTCGATCACCTCGGTCGATGTGCGCCCGACGATCCGACTGCCTGGCAACCCGGGAAGTGCGACATCCCCGAGCAAGACCTCGCAGGCAACGCGGACCTCGACCTCGCCGCCGGCAACGAACGTCGAAGGGTCACCTAGTTCAACGGTGAGGTTCCTGCACGTCACGTCTTGACGAGCGAGGCTGCCTGTCGCGGTCTCCTCCGCAGCGTCGACCGCGGCCGAGTACGTGGACGCCAGGGACGCGGCGCGTGCCGCGTCGCGGGAGGCCGCTGCGACGTCGGCGCTAACGGTGGACAGGCGCCCGGCCAAGACCAGAAAGGCGAGCACGGCGAGGAAGAGGGGCGTCAGCAGCACCATCTCGACGGTGGCTGCTCCACGCTCGGCGTGACCGCCGCCCGAATCTGACGAGCGTGGCACCCCTTCCCTGATCATCGGTCACCTTGGGGGATGAACTGCTCCTTCGGAGCAACCGAGGTGCCCTCCACTGTGAGGTCGAACCCAGGGAGGGGCACCAGGGATGGCGCGGTGGCTCGCACCGTCGTCCGCACCTCGCCTGCCTCCTCCGTGACGTCAACGACCACGTTGCGAAGCAGACCGGAGTCGATGGCGTCGGCCAGCAGATCCTCGGCGACGTGTTGTCCGTCCGCAGGCGTGCCGTCCGCGTTCTGGGCAGCTCGGGTGCCGTCCTGTGCAGCGGCATCGACGAGGGACTGACTATGGAAGTAGAGGCCCCACTGGGTCAGCGCCATGAAGACCAGGACCACGAGGGGGAAGACGATGACGAAGCTCGCCGTCGCTGATCCACGTTCGTGGTCACGCGGGTCAACCTCGGCAGGCCGCGGGCGATGCCTACCGAGGTGACCGAGGGAGAGCGCAGCGCACGCCATGCCTTCGCCTACGGCTTCATCCGCCGGACGGCGTATCGGTGTTGATGCTCTCCGCCTTCGTCTGGAACTTCACGAGGAGGATGCCGCCCACCGTGATGGCGATGACCACCGCTATGGCGATCATGATGGTGTTGCTGTAGACGTCGCCCCGCTCGTCGCGGGCGCGCATCAGGAGCTGGCGCCGGAGGCGCCACCACCACATCTGCACGCGCACCTCGGTCGCAAGCAGCGGTCCGAACGTCTCGGTCGGCCTCAGGGCTGTGGCCATGGTTCTTCCTTTCCT
>DATHEV010000822.1:0-4594 GCA_035318405.1 Iamia sp. | reverse complement strand
CGAGGGCCCGGGTGGCCACAACGTCGGCGAGGAGGGCGCCCACACCGCCGTCGAGATGGTCCGCCTCTTGGAGCGCATCGGCGCCGTCTGAAGGCTACCGTCGCCGCCGTGAGGGGACTCCGGCCGGCAGCTCAGACCCTGCGAGCAACGACGCGCCCGGCCCTGACGAGCCGCTCGTTCTCGTCGCGCGCTCCCTTCGAGACGCTGCAGCCGAACCTCACCGCTGAGCAGCACATGGCCTACCAGAAGACGCGCCGCCCCGGCCTCAGCGCCAAGCGGTACGACGAGGACAACAAGGCCCACCGGTACGCGCCCGACGGTCGATCGCCGGCGATCGGCCGGCTCAACCGCGGCGCGGTCTACGGAGCGGTGAGCAACCCGGGCCACGACGGGACGGGGGTGCCCGGCAGCTGGACGGCGCCGCAGGGCGTCAACAAGCCGCGCAGCGTGCTGATCGACGAGCTGGCCCTCCTGCCCTTCGGCGGTCGTCCCCCGGAGCACGACGCCGGCAAGAGGTTCGACTACGTGCAGCTGGGGCCCGAGGACGTCGTGCGGGGCGAGGCCGCCGAGCAGGGACCTCCTCGACTCGACGGGCTCGAGACCAAGGGCGGCGGTGAGCAGTTCCAGCACTTCAGCCACGTGCACAGCTCGCCGACCCGCGAGTACCTCGAGCCGGGGAAGACGCCGTCGAACGACGCCATGATGGCCCTCGACGAGGCGTTCCCCTACGGCGGCGGCCAAGGGCAGGGCGGCCTCATCCCGCCCCGCTCGTTCGGCGACCAGTAGCCGAGGCCGTCGGGCATGAAACCCCCGTCGGCGAAGCACCCCGCGACGAAGAAGCAACCCGCGACGACGAAGCAACCCGCGAAGACCCAACCCGCGAAGAGCTCCAAGGCCACGCACCACAGCGGCAAGCCTCCGGCGCTCATGAGGGACGGCATCACCCTGGTCCCGACCCACGCGGTCCTGCACGACCGGTTCGCCAAGATCGGGGCGGCGTTCGTCACCCAGCCGGTCGGCAAGTCCAAGGTCGTCGGCCAGCTCAAGGGGCTCAAGGCGTTCCCGGCCAAGCGGTTGTCGTCGGGCGGCATGAGTCCGGCGGCGTTCGCCGCCGCGTACCGGAGGGACCTCCCCGGCCAGGACGAGCTCCTGTCGACCGCGTCGATCGTCCACATGCGCCGCGGCGTCCATGAAGCGCAGAAGGGAACGATCCTTGGTGCGGCGAAGCAGAAGGAGATGAGGAACGCCTTCCAGACGGCGTCCAACTTCCGCCTGCCCACCGAGATGGTCGGCGTCGCCACCGGCGGTACCCGTCGCGGCGTGCAGCACCCGACGGCCCCCGCCAAGGCGATGTTCAGACGATCGGGCGAGAACCATGGTGATCACGACCGCCGACGTCGCGCCGAGGCGGCGGACGCGGCCGAGGCGGCGACGAAGAAGCCGGGGTGGACCGTGCAGAAGGTCATGCACGCGTCGCTGGTGGCGGCGATCGGGTACACGCTCAACAACATGGCCGCGCCTCCGACCGCCAAGAACGTGCGTCCCCACATGCGCCGACAGGTGGCGGCCGAGATCAAGGCCGCCCACGTCGAGCGCGAGCACCTGAAGCGCACGCTGGTGACCCTGGGCGGACTGCAAGAGGCGCCGGACGCGGCCAAGGGGGGCGCGGCCTTCGACCGCCGATGGACCGATCGAACGGGTTTGAGGTCTGCCAGCCCCCCGCGCGTTCGGCCGTGAGGGTGCGGCCGGTCGAACCGGAGGACGCGGCGGCGCTGGCGGCGCTCGCCGACGACGTCGAGCTGAGCGGGCTGCTGGGCGGTCGGAGCTTCCCGACGTCCCGGCGCGGCACCGGAGCGGTCCCCGATGACCGCTCGGCGGGAACCGACCACGTCGACCTGGCGATCGACGTGGTGCCGCACGGCATCGTGGGCCGGCTGACCGTGCACAAGGCCGACGGGCGTCGCTTCCGGTACGGCATCGGGCTGCGGCGCGGGCACCGCCGTCACGGGGTGGGCACGACGGCCGTGGGCCTGCTCCTCGCCACCTACTTCCGCGACCTGGGCTACGAGACCGCCGAGGTCGAGGTGCGGGCCGACAACGTCGCGTCGCTGCGGTTCCACCACGCGCTGGGGTTCGAGGTCGTCGGCCGGCGTCGGGCCGCCGTGCTCGTCGACGGCCGCGACCACGACGTGGTGATGCTCGAGCTGCACGCGGACCGCTGGCGGACGACCGCGACGGAGGCCATGCTCTCGGGGTGATCGAGGAGGGGAGGGACGGGAGCGCGCTGTCGCTGCGCGCCTTCGAACCCGAGGACTGGGAGCTGCTCGTCGCCCGGCGCCGGAGCGGCCGCCACCTGCTCCACGAGCCCGATCGCCTCCCGCTCTCCCGGTTCGAGGCCCAGGACCTGGCGGCCGATGCGAGCCGGTCCTCGCCCACCGACCGGGTCGAGCTGGTGCTGCAGACCGATGCCGGGCTCGCCGTGGGGACGGCCTCGGTCGTCGCCGCCGATCCGCGCAACGGCGTGGTGGGCCTCGCCGCGTGGGTCGCCGACGCCTACCTCGACCACGTCGACATCGGCCCCGCCATCGTCACGCTGGTGACCCTGGTGTTCGACGACCTCGGCTACCGGCGGGCGGAGATCGAGCTGCCGGAGGGCGACGCGTCCGGGCGGGCGGCGGCAGAGGCGCTCGGGTTCGAGGTCGAAGGCCGACGGCGCCGGGCGCTGTGGGCCGACGGGGATCATCACGACGTCGTGCTGCTCGGCCTCCTCCGCGCCGAGCGCGGCGGCCGCGATGCCTGACGAGGACGGCCCGGCGCTCACACGGGAGGAGTGGCAGGGCGCCAACGCCCGGTACGTGGCCCAGGCGATGGAGCTCCTGCGATGGCGGCTGCGCCTCGCTCGCTCGCCGTCGGATCCCGCCGTGCGGGCCGAGGTGGCCGAGCTCGAGAGCGCGGTCGCCGATGCCGCCGCGCCGGTCATGACCTCGACCGAGGAGCTCGTCTCGAGGTTCGGGCTCGACGCCTTCTCGACCGAGGCCCTGCTGCTCGGCGTCGCCTTCGAGGTCGACGGGCGGTTCTCGGCCGAGACCGATCAGCCGCACGCCACGATCGGCCTGGCGATCGAGGCGCTCCCGGATGCCGACTGGTCCGCCTTCACCGCCACTGCGCCCCTGCGACGGTGGACGCTGGTCGAGGTGGACGACACCAGGGCGCTGGTGGATGCGTCGTACCGGGTGGCGACGCACGTCCTGCGCCACGTGATGGGCCTGGCTCCCGAACCGCCCTCGTTCCCGTTCGTCCTGGCCTCGTCGGCGTCACCGTCGGCGGCGCAGATCGCCGGGCGCGACGCCGTGGTGAGCCGTCTGGCCGAGCGAGATCGCCAGGGTCGGGTGCCGGTCGTGGTCCTGCACGGGGGAGACGCGGGTGATCGCCGGGCGCGGGCGGCGGACGTGAGCGCGCCGCTCGGCCGCGACCTGCACGTGGCCGACGTGACAGACCTGCCTGTCGACGACGACGCCCTCGCCGCGACCCTCCGGCGGTGGGACGGCCGCGCCCACCTCGACGGCGCGGCCCTGCTCGTCGTGGCCGAGGAGCCGCTCGACGCGAGCGACCGACGGCGTCTCCGCGCTGTCACCGCCTGGGTGACGGCGCCCCTGTTCCTCTCGGGCCCGACCGACCCGCCCGTCGTGCCCGGGCGCACCGTGGTCCGGTGCTCGGTGGAGCGGCCGACGGCCCCGGAACGCCGGGAGCGCTGGTCCACGGTCATCGGCGAGGTGCTCGACGGCATCGGGGCGGCTCCACCCCCTGACCTCGACCTGGCGGTGGCCCGCCTGGCGGAGCACGACCGGCTGGGGCTCGACGCCATCGACCGAATCGGTGGGCAGGCGGCCTCCGCCCTGGCGAGCGAGGACGGCGTGGGCCCGGCCGACGTGGTGGCCCGGATGACGGCGCTCACCCGGGAGACCCGGTCGTCGGGGCTCGACTCGCTCGCCGAGCGGGTGGAGCCGGTGACGGGCGAGGTCCTGGTGCTGCCCGAGACGGAGCGGGGTGAGCTCGCCGAGCTCGAGCAGCACCTGCGGTGGAGCCACCGAGTGGCGGACGAGTGGGGGATGGCGCGCGCCCGGTCGGGTCTCAGCGCGCTGTTCGCCGGCCCCAGCGGGACGGGCAAGACGCTCGCCGCCCGGACGCTGGCCGAGGCCCTCGAGCTCGACCTGTTCCGGGTGGACCTCTCGGCTCTCGTCAGCAAGTACATCGGCGACACCGAGAAGAACCTTCGCCGCATCTTCGACGCCGCCCGGGGCGGCGGCGTGGTGCTCCTCTTCGACGAGGCCGACGCGCTCTTCGCCAAGCGCTCCGAGGTGAAGGAGAGCCACGACCGCTTCGCCAACTCGCAGACCGCGTTCCTGCTCCAGGAGCTGGAGACGACGGTCGTCCCCTGCGTGCTCACGACGAACATGCGGGACGCCATCGATCCGGCCTTCGTGAGGCGGTTCCGGTTCATCGTCGACTTCCCGTTCCCCGATGGACCCTCCCGGCACCACATGTGGGAGACGGTCTTCCCGTCCACGGTGCCGACCCGCGAGCTCCGGCCCGA
>DATHEV010000821.1:0-6339 GCA_035318405.1 Iamia sp. | reverse complement strand
CCGGGCCGGCACGATGAGCGTGACCAGGCCGGAGCCGATGGTCGGCCCCTCGGTGGCCTCGACGGCCTCGCCCTCGGCGGTGGCGGCGGCGGTGTTCGTCTCGCCCGGCAGCTGCACGGGGGTCTGGTCGATGGCCAGGATCTGGACCTTCTGGTACACGTACCGGGCCTGCTTCTGGAGGAAGGTGTCCCCACAGACGGCCGCGGCGTCGGCCGGGGCCTCGCCCTCGGCGGTGTCGCCCTCGGTCGCCTCGCCGCCGGCGTTGTCGGACAGGGCGGCGCCGGGATCGGCCGAGATGGGGCAGAGGTCGGTGGCGAGGATGTTGACGAAGTCACCCGGCTGGAGCAGCCCGGCCACGCCGCGGATCTGGTCGACCTGGATCGAGATGGCGACCTGGTCCTCGCCGTTGATCTTCTCGAGCCGGTCCGAGAAGGTCGTCTGGACCGTGCTCGGGTCGGCGAACATGTCGGTGGTGACGACCTGGTTGACCGCCAGGTCGCCCACGGCGACCTTGCCGGCGATGTCGTCGAAGCTGCGGATGGCGTTCTCCGGCCAGAACTTCTTGGGGATCTCGTCCTCGGCGATGGTGCCGGCCGAGGCCGTCTCCTCGCCGTAGGTCCCCTTGATCACACCGTTCTTGACGACGAAGACCTTGACGCGCTCGGCCTCGCCGAACGCCTCGTCCTTCACCGAGCCGACGTATCCGTAGATCAAGACAACGGCCAACGCGCCAACCAGCAGGGCGGCGATGGTGATGAGGGTGCGGCGTGAGCCCACGGGGGTTCCCCTTCTCGTGGATCGGGAGGTCGGTGGCGGCGTTCGCCACCTGACCGTGGGTTCACCTGTCGGCGCGCCGGGGCCGACAGACAAGGTTTTCGGGCGAGAACTTCCCGTGACCTGCGCCGTGACCTGCGGCCGAGCGCGACAGCGGCGCCGGGGTGGACCCGGCGCCGCAGTCGGACTCGAAGGGTGAGGAGGTCAGGCCTCGTCGGTGCCGGTCTCGGGCTCGGCCTCGGCGACGGGCTCGGCGACGGCGGGCTCCTCGGCGGCGGGCTCGGCCTCGGTGGGCTCGGCGGCGGCCTCGCCCTCGGCCCCCTCGACGACGACGGGCGGCTCCTCGGTGGGCACGGGGGCCTCACCGGTGGCGAAGCCCTGCTCGGCCTCGTAGCTGGCCCAGGCCTCCTCGACAGCCGGGTCCTCGGCCCACTCCTGGCCGATGTAGTTGCCCTCGTTGTCGTAGGCGTGCTCGCCGAAGTGCTCCTGGTACTCGGCCGACACGACACCGCCCTCGGCGGCCTGCTTGATCGACAGGCTGATGCGCCGGCGCTGGAGGTCGAGATCGATGATCTTCACCCACAGCTCCTCGCCGGGGGTGACGACCTGCTCGGGCAGGTCGACGTGGTGCGCCGACATCTCCGAGATGTGGACCAGGCCCTCGATGCCATCGCCCACCTGGACGAAGGCGCCGAACGGCACCAGCTTGGTGACCCGGCCGTAGACCAGCTCGCCGATCTTGTGCGAGGTGGCGAACTCCTGCCACGGATCCTGCTGGGTGGCCTTGAGCGACAGGCTGATGCGCTCGCGGTCGCGGTCGACGTCGAGGACCTGCACCGACACCTCGTCGCCGACGGCGACGACGGAGCCGGGGTGATCGACGTGCTTCCACGACAGCTCGGAGACGTGGATCAGGCCGTCCATGCCGCCCAGGTCGACGAAGGCACCGAAGTTCACGACGCTCGACACCACGCCCTTGCGGATCTCGCCCGGCTTGAGGTTGTCGAGGAACTCCTCGCGCTGCTCCTTCTGGGTCTCCTCCAGCCAGGCCCGGCGGGAGAGGACGACGTTGTTCCGGTTCTTGTCGAGCTCGATGATCTTGGCGGTGAGCTCCTTGCCCACGTAGGGCTGGAGGTCGCGGACCCGGCGGAGCTCGACGAGCGAGGCCGGGAGGAAGCCACGGAGGCCGATGTCGATGATCAGGCCGCCCTTGACGACCTCGATGACCGGGCCGGTGACGACGCCGTCGCGCTCCTTGGTGGCCTCGATGTCGCCCCAGGCCCGCTCGTACTGGGCCCGCTTCTTGGACAGGACCAGACGGCCGTCCTTGTCCTCCTTGGTGAGGACCAGCGCCTCGAGCTCCTCGCCCAGGCTGACGATCTCGGCCGGGTCGACGTCGTTGCGGATCGACAGCTCGCGAGCCGGGATCACACCCTCGGTCTTGTAGCCGATGTCGAGAAGGACCTCGTCCTTGTCGACCTTGACCACCTTGCCCTCGACGATCTGGCCGTCCTCGACGCTGACCATCGAGGCGGCGATGGCCTCGTCGAAGTCGATGTCGAGGTCATCGAAGGCGATCGTGCGGGGCACGTACTCGTCTTCGGCGGCGTCAGTGGGGGGAAGGGTGGCGGTCTGGTCGGACACGAATGAAGCTCTTCTCGGAGGGACAGGAGTCGATGGAGTCCGGCGACGACGGTCGTCATCGGACAGGAACCCGACAACGCTACCGGTCGAGCGCAGGGGCCACCAACAGCGGGATCAGCTGCGGACGAAGGTGATGTCGAAGTCCTTGCGCCAGGTGGCGCCCTCGTCCTCCGACGCCTCCCACCGGCCGGCGATCCGGTCGGGCTCGACGGTGGCGACGAAGCGCTGGTGGAAGTCGGGGTCCTCCCGGCTCATCGTCCACCCGCCGTCGGCGAAGGTCATGGCGAAGAGCCGGTCGACGCCGCGATCGTCGTGGTACAGCGCCCAGTAGGCGTCGTTGGCGCTGCTGCGCCCCAGGCAGAAGGTGTTGCCGCCCCCGGGGCTCTCCCACGCGACGAGGACGAAGGCCTCGCCCACCCAAGCCACGGTCGTCGTCATCTCGGCGTCGTCGGGTGGGAGGTCGAAGGAGGCGTCGGTCAGGCTCGTGTGCCAGACGCCGACCAGGACGTCGAGCGCTTCCATCTCCGGGCTCTTCACGGACGGTCCGACTCCGGGACCGCCCGGATCTCATCGGGCCGGCGGGCCACCAGCAGGTGCTCGGCGTGGTCGACGTCGGGCCGCCGGCGGGCGTAGCGGCCGGGCTCGACGGCCCACACGTGCTCGGGCACCAGCCCCACCGACCGGGCCAGGAGACGCAGCTCGCGGGGGGTGAAGCAGGTGGTCCAGAGGTCGGTCTCGGCGTCGCCGCCCTGCTCGTCCTTGATGACGGTGCGCTCGTGGGCGACCCCGGTGTCGGCGTCGAAGGTGGTGCCCTCGACCAGGTTGGCGATCTGGAAGTAGGACGAGAAGGCGCTCACCGCGGCCTGGCCGCCGGGGCGCAGGGCCCGGGCGATGCCGGCCAGGACGGGGGCGTCGCCGGTGCCGTCGGTGGTGGTGGCGGGGCCGCCCTGGAGCCCGAAGGCGCCCTGGCAGAGCGAGATGGCGGCGTCGAACTCGGCGTCGAAGCCCAGGTCACGGGCATCGACGCGGGCGAAGGTGACCCCCGGAGGGGCATCGACCTGGGCGATCTCGACGAACCGGGCGCTGATGTCGACCCCGTGGACCGCGATCCCCCGCCGGCCCAGGGCGTGGGCGTGGCGACCGGGGCCGCAGCCCACGTCGAGCACCCGCATCCCGGGCTCCAGCCCGAGCGCCTCGACCAGGAAGCCGACCTCCTGCTCGGTCCCCTTGGTGAAGGAGTAGCGCAGGTAGGCCGAGCCGAGGTGGTCGGCCAGCCCCTCGAACCAGTGGTCGTGCTCGCTGCGCTCGCTCACCGGTGCACAGCGCCAGGACAGGACAGGTCCGGCCGTGTCGCGTTCACGGGGCACCGGCGAGCGCCGTCGGCTCCGCCGCCGGAGAGACATCTGTGCCGTCTGGCTCGCTCGCTGCGCTCGCTCACCGGACCGATGCTGTCAGGCCTCGGCGCGGGCCAGGTACTCGTCGGTGGCGGCGAGGGCCACGGCCAGGTCGCGGTCGTCCTCGGTGGCCAGGCGCCCGACCCAGAGGTCGCGCTCGGTGAGCGTCGGCGCTCGATCCAGCAGCAGGTCGAACTGGGCCGCGACCCGGATCCGCCGCGACGACACGGTGGCGTAGAGGGTGCGGGCGAGCGTCGCCCGGGACGTCCCACCGGCCAGCGCCGCCACCCGGTCGGCCCGCTCGCCCGCGGTGGGCGCCCGCCCCAGCACCGACTGGAAGAGGGCGTCGACGAACCCGCCGGGGGTGCCACCGGCCCGGACCGCGAACTCCGCTGACCCCATCAGGTGGATGGGCAGCTCCGAGACCGGGAGCCCGGTGCGGACCCGCTCGGCCCAGTAGGCGAGGCCGGCCGGATCGCCGGGCCGCCCGAGGTAGGAGAGGTAGGCCCGGCGCACGATGATCCCGGCGTACTCGGCGCTGCGGGAGACCTTACGGGCCACCGCGCCCCGGCTGTCGAGACCGTCGAGCAGGCGATCGCCCCAGAAGGCCAGGCCCGCGGCCTCGGCCGGCCGGCCGAGGAAGTCCCGGTAGAGGGCGTCGACGAACTCGTCGGTGGACCGGGTCACGGTGAGCGTCACCGTGGCCGCCGCCGACGAGAGCGTCCCGTCGTGGGCGGTGTAGGTGAAGGTGTCGTCGCCGGTGAAGCCCTCCTCGGGCGTGTAGGTGAACGAGCCGTCGGCGACCAGCGTGAGGATGCCGTGGTCGACGTCGTCGACGACGGCCGCGGTGAGCGTGTCACCGTCGGCGTCGGTGTCGTTGCCGAGGACACCGGGGACGGCGGCGGCGAAGACGGAATCGAACAGGACCCCGTAGGCGTCGGGCACCGCCGCCGGGGCGGCGTTCGGATCCGGGCCCACCGTCACGGTGACCGTGACGGGAGCGGAGGACAGCTCGCCGTCGCCGGCGGTGTAGGTGAAGCTGTCCTCGCCGCTGAAGCCGTCGGCGGGCGTGTAGGTGAACGATCCGTCGGTGTCGAGCGACAGGGTGCCGTGGCCGACATCGTCGCCCAGGGTCGCCGTCAGCGGGTCGTCGTCCTCGTCGGTGTCGTTGCCGAGGACACCGGGAGCCTCGGCGACGTACGCGGTCTCGAAGGGCGTCTCGTAGGCGTCCGCCAGGGCTTCCGGGGCACCGTTGGGCTTGGGGTCCACCGTGATGGTCACCGTCGTGGCCGCCGTGGCCAGGGCGCCGTCGCTGGCGGTGTAGGTGAAGGTGTCGTCGCCGCTGAAGCCGTCGTCGGGCGTGTAGACGAGCGACCCGTCGGGCTCCAGCGCCAGCGTGCCGTGCTCGACATCCTCCACCAGGGTCGCCGTGAGGGTGTCGTCGTCGGCGTCGGCGTCGTTGCCCAGCACGCCGGGCGCCTCGACCGAGAGCGGGGTCTCGTAGGCGGTGTCGTAGGCGTCGGCCGTGGCCGTGGGCGCCGAGTTGTGCACGTCGCAGCTGAAGGGCGTGACCTCGAGCGAGAAGGCGTGCAGCGTGCCGATGTCCGCCCTGAAGCCGTCGATCGCCGTCAGCGTCCAGTCGCCGGCGGCATCCTCCCCGGCGAAGGCGCTCAGCGGGGCGAGGGGCCGGAAGGTGCCGGTGAAGGGGGCGTCCGCCGACGTGACCGCGGAGAACGCGGTCTCCCCGGCGTCACTGAACACCGTCTGGCACAGGTTGTTGCCCGAGCCGCCGGACTGGTCGGCCAGGGTGACGGTGGTGCCCGACGGTGACGTCAGGGTGAGGGTCAGGTCCCCGACGAAGGGGTGGGCGATGCCGACGGTGGCGGACCCGTCCGTCGTCGAGCAGGCCGAGCCGCCGATCGTCAAGGTGATGTCCGCCACGGCGCCGATGTCCCCGACCGCGACGGTGGTGCTGACCCCGGCGGAACCGTTGTCGGGGATGGGCTGGGAGGGTCCGCCGTAGGGAACCGTGGACGGCGCGGCACGCTGGCCGACCGAAAGGTCGAAGGTCTCCGTCAGCGTCGGCTGAGCGCCCCCCGTGTAGGTGGCGGTGACGGTGAACGGGAGCTGGGCGCCGCACTGGCACTCGCGGTCGATGCGGACGCGGAAGGCGGACGTCGGCTCGGCGGTGGCATCGGGGGCGATGGTGTCGTAGCTCGCGGAGCCCGACAGCACGGTGGCGTCGGACGACGCCGACGTGAGGGTGGCGCTGACGGCGGTCGCCAGGACGGCGCCCTGGTTCCGCAGCGTCTGGGTCAGGTCGAACACCTCGCCCGGCTCGTAGGCGTCGTCGCCGTCACCGGCGACCTCGACGAGCGTCCGGCCCTCGGCCACGAGCGTGGCGCGGGGTTCTGCGCCGATCTCCGCCATCAGGGCGGGGGCCATGGTGATGCCCGGGCCGGTGGTGGGGTCGACGCCGGGCTCCTCGATGTCCACGGCCGAGGCCTGCATGGCTGCTTCGAGCTCG
>DATHEV010000820.1:0-11377 GCA_035318405.1 Iamia sp. | reverse complement strand
GTTGACGTCGACTGCCGATGAGGTGGACCATGCCCCTGACCGACCCCCACCGCGCCACCGTGCGCGAGAAGCTGCGCCCCGTCATCGACGATGACAGCGCCCTGGAAGCCCTGATGTCCCAGTTCCCCGCATCGCCATCCGATGCCCCCGCCACGAAGACGGACCTCACCCTCCTCGAGGCTTCGCTCGACGTGAAGCTGGCCCAGTTGGAGAACCGCCTGACCGACAGGATCTCGGACTCGCAGATGAAGCTCCTGGCGATCTTGTTGTCGTTCACGGCGGCGTACCTGGCCATCGCCGTCGGCGCCGTCATCGCCTTCGCATAGCGCCTGCCACCGCCCGGGATGGCTGCACCCGGGCGGGCGGTCGTAGCGTCGCCGGCATGACCGAGTTCGACTTCACCGAGCTGCTGCCCACGGGGCCCGATCCCACCGCGTACCGGCAGCTCGACATCGGCGGCGTCGGCACCGTCGAGGCCGCCGGGCGGACCTTCCTCACCGTCGAGCCGGGGGTCCTCACGGCCCTGGCCGGCGTGGCCATGCACGACATCGCCCACTACCTGCGGCCCGGCCACCTGGCCCAGCTGCGGCGGATCCTCGACGACCCCGAGGCCTCGGCCAACGACCGGTTCGTGGCCAACGACCTGCTCCAGAACGCCAACATCTCCGCCGCCGGCGTGCTCCCCATGTGCCAGGACACGGGCACGGCGATCATCAAGGGGAAGAAGGGCGAGCTGGTGCTCACCGGCGGGGGCGACGAGGCCGCGCTGGCCCGCGGCATCTTCGACACCTACCAGCGCGACAACCTCCGCTACTCGCAGATGGCACCGCTGACGATGTGGGACGAGGTCAACACCAAGACCAACCTCCCGGCCGAGATCAAGATCGCTGCCGTCGACGGCAGCGCCTACTCGTTCCTGTTCATGGCCAAGGGCGGGGGCTCGGCCAACAAGTCGTTCCTGTTCCAGGAGACCAAGGCGCTGCTCAACCCGCAGCGGTTCCTCCAGTTCCTCGACGAGAAGCTGCGGCTGCTCGGCACCTCCGCCTGCCCGCCGTACCACCTGGCCGTGGTCATCGGCGGCACGTCGGCCGAGATGGCGGTCGAGACGGCCAAGCTGGCCTCGGCCCGCTACCTCGACGCCATCCCCACCGAGGGATCCGACCGCGGCCACGGCTTCCGCGACCTGGAGATGGAGCAGGAGGTCCTGGCCCTGACCCAGGCCTTCGGCATCGGCGCCCAGTTCGGCGGCAAGTACTTCTGCCACGACGTCCGGGTCATCCGCCTCCCCCGCCACGGGGCGTCCTGCCCGGTCGGCATCGCCGTGTCGTGCTCGGCCGACCGCCAGGCCCGGGCCAAGATCACCGCCGAGGGCGTCTTCCTCGAGGACCTCGAGCGCAACCCGGCCCAGTACCTCCCCGACGTCACCGACGAGACCCTGGGCGGCGACGTCGTCGAGGTCGACCTGAACCGGCCCATGGCCGAGATCCGGTCCGAGCTGAGCAAGTACCCGGTGAAGACCCGCCTCTCGCTCACCGGCACCGTCGTGGTGGCCCGCGACATCGCCCACGCCAAGATCGCCGAGCTGCTCGACGCCGGCGGCGAGATGCCCCAGTACCTGCGCGATCACCCCGTGTACTACGCCGGCCCGGCCAAGACCCCGAAGGGCTTCGCCTCGGGCAGCTTCGGGCCCACCACCGCCGGGCGGATGGACTCCTACGTCGAGCGCTTCCAGGCCGAGGGCGGGTCGTTGGTGATGTTGGCCAAGGGCAACCGCAGCCAGCAGGTCACCGACGCCTGCCAGCGTCACGGCGGCTTCTACCTGGGATCGATCGGCGGGCCCGCCGCCCGCCTGGCCCAGGACTGCATCCGCAAGGTCGAGGTCCTCGAGTACCCCGAGCTGGGCATGGAGGCGGTCTGGCGCATCGAGGTCGAGGACTTCCCGGCTTTCGTCATCGTCGACGACAAGGGAAACGACTTCTTCGCCGAGGTCTCCCGGTCCGTCGACCTGTCCACCAAGCAGATGCGCCTCGGCCGCTGACTCGCGACCGGTGACCGCAGTACCCTGAGGGGTCAACGGACCTCGAGACCGGGGGGCCCTGGGGAACCGGGCGACGGTGGATGGGAGTCAGGTCATGGCCATCCGGGGGCCGACGGACGCCAGCAGCGCGACGGACCCCGCTGAGCGCCGGCTGGCGGTGCACGGCGCGGTGGACATCGTCGATGCGGACGGCCGGTCCCACCCCGTGCCCGGCCGCCAGCCCCAGCTGGTCCTGGCCTACCTCGTCGTCGAGGCCCGCCCCGTGCGCCGCGACGAGCTGGCGGAGCTGCTCTGGGGCGAGACGGACCTGCCCGACCACTGGCCCGGGGCCGTTCGGGGGGTGCTGTCGAAGGTGCGGGCCGCCCTGGTGGCGGGGGGACTCCCGGCGGAGACGCTCCAGACGGGCGACGGCCTCGTGCAGGTCACGCTGCCCCCCGAGGTGCCGACCGATCTCGCGCTGGCGCAGGACGAGCTCGACGGGGCCCAGGCGGCCCTGGACGGCGACGACCCGACCTCGGCGCTCGGCGCCGCTCGCGCCGCCCTGGCGGTGCTCGGCCCCGGCCCGTTCCTGCCCCAGGCCGACGGCGACTGGGTGCGTCTCCAGCGCCAGCGCGTCGAGGACCTCCTGCGCCGGGCCCACCACCTCGAGATCGGCGCCCTCCTCGCCGGAGGCCAGGCGGCCGACGCCGCCCGCCGGGCCACCGATCTCATCGGCGCCGACCCCCTCGACGAGACGGCCCACCACCTGCGGATCGAGGCCCTCGTCGCGGCGGGCCACCGGTCGCCGGCCATCCGCGCCTACGAGCAGCTGGCGGCGATCCTCGACCGCGAGCTCGGCATCAGCCCGTCGGAGTCGACCGCCGCCCTGCTCGGACCGGTGCGGGCCCCGCTCCCGGCTGCGGCCCCCTCGACCCCGAGCCGGGTGGACGGGCCGGCCCCCCGGTCGGCCGCCCGGCGCGTCCCGGAGCGCTTCGTCGGCCGCACCGCCGAGCTCGCCCGGCTGGAGGAGCTCTGGCACCGGGTGGTCGACGAGGGGCGGCCGCAGGTGGCCGTCATCGAGGGGCCGACCGGCATCGGGAAGACCAGCCTGGCCCGAGAGCTCGTCGCCCGCCGGGCCGCCGAGGGGGCCCGGGTGCTCTGGGGCCGGTGCCGGGCCACCACCGGTCTCGCCTACGAGCCGGTGGCCGAGGCCCTGCGGGCCGCCTACGAGACCGACGCCGATCTGACGGCGCGCGCCGGGCGCTACGCCGACGGGCTGGTCGACGTGCTGCCCGAGCTGCTGCCCGGACCGCCACCCCTCCGCTCGTCGGACGATCCGGCGGTCGCCCGCGGCCACCTCTTCCGCAGCGTGGCCGCCGCCGTCGCCGACGTGGCCACCGAGCCGACGGTATGGGTCGTCGACGACCTCCAGTGGGCCTCGGAGGACACCCTGGGCCTGCTCGAGGTGGTGCTGGACGGGCTCGCTCGCCCGCTCCTGCTCGTCGCCACCAGCCGCAACGCCCCGCCCACGGTGGAGGCCGGGCTGGCCCGCCTCCCCCGCGTGGTGCCCCTCGCGACGCTCACCCTCGACGGGTTCAGCGAGGGCGACCTGGTGTCGCTCCTCGCCGACCTGGGGACGGACGCCGGACCGGCCGACCCCGAGCTGGCCCGGGCCCTGCACCTCCGGACGGCCGGCCACCCCTTCCTCGTCACCGAGATCACCAGCGACGCCCGGCGCACCGGTGGCCCGGTCGATCCCGACCTGATCCCGGACGGAGCCCGGGACTGGATCGGTCGCCGGGCGGCGTCGCTGCGGCCGGCCCTGGCGGCCCGGCTCGACCTCGCCGCGGTCATCGGCGTCGAGGTCGAGCTGGACCTGCTCGCCCGGTGCAGCTCCGAGCCCGTCGACGTGGTGCTCGACCAGGTCGAGGAGCTCGCCGACCACGGGCTGCTCGTCGAGTCGCCGATCGAGGGGGCCTTCGCCTTCCCCCACGTCATCACCCGTGACGTCGTCTACCAGCGCCTGGGCGCGACCCGACGGGCCCGACTCCACCGACGGGTGGCCGACGCCACGGCCCACGGCCCGGACCAGCCGGGTCGGGCGGCGATGCTCGCCCACCACTACGGCCGGGGCGGGGCCGGGGCGGCGGGGCTCGCCGCCGCCCACGGGCTCGAGGCGGGCCGGGAGTCGCTGGCCCGCTCGGCCTGGGCCCTGGCGGTCGAGCAGCTGACGGCCGTGGCGGAGCGGGCGGGGACCGACGACGAGCTGCGGGCGAGGGCCCTGGTCGAGCTGGGCCGGGCCCTCCACGCCAACCGCGATCCGACCGGGGCCCAGGCCGTCCTCGAGGAGGCCATCGCGCTGGCGCGGTCCGCCGACCTCCCCCACCAGATGGCGGCGGCCGTCCTGCTGCTCGTCGGCCGGGCCGGTCGGGGGGCGGCCCTCGACATGTCGGACCACCAGCGCAGCGCGCTGCTGCGCGAGGCGCTGGCCGGGCTGGACCCCGATGGTGGAGCCGACCCGGCGCGCGACGCCCTGCTCGGCCGGCTCGAGGGCGAGCTGGTCCTCTCGCTGCTGCTCACCGACGCCCCGGAGGAGCGGGCCCGTCTGGCCTCGAGCACCGTGGCCCGGGCCCGGTCGGCGGCCCGCCCCGATCCCAGCGCCCTGGCCCGAGCGCTGCTCACCTCCCGCGTGACGAAGCTGGAGCCCCATCGCGTCGACGAGCGGATCGCCGACCTGGACGAGATCGCTCTCCTCCCGCCGGGCGAGCTGAGCCCGGACCTGCTGATCACAGTGCTCTACAACCGCCACGAGGACCACCTCCTGGTGGGCAAGCGGGAGGCGGCGCGCCGCGACCTGGAGCAGGCGAGCGAGCTCGCCGATCGCTACCGCCACCCGCACTGGCAGTGGGCGGTGCGCACCTGGCAGGTCCTGGGCCAGATCATCGACGGCCACCTCGACGAGGCCGAGGACGGGGCCGCGGTCGCCGCTGCCCTCCAGGTCGGCGACCGGGGCGAGCCGGCGGCCTGCTTCGGGGTGAACCTGGTCGACATCCGGCTGTACCAGGGCCGCGCCGGCGAGGTCGTCGACCTGCTCGGCCAGGCCGTCACCGCCTTCCCGCACGTGCCCTGCTACCGAGCGGTCCTCGCCCTGTGCTGTGCCGAGGCCGGGCGGACGGAGGAGGCCCAGGCGGCGCTCGACCACTTCACCCGGCACGGGATCACCAACCTGCCCGACGACACGAACCGCTTCCTCGGCCTGGCGGTGCTGGCCGACGCCGCGGTCACCCTCGGCGATGTCGCCGCCGGCCGTCTGCTGACCCCCCTGCTCGAGCCCTACCGCGAGCTGCACGTGGTGTTGAACTGCTACGGCGGCGGCGGGTCCTTCTGGGGCCCGACCCGCCACCAGCTGGCGCGGCTCGCGGCCCTCGACGGGCGGGGTGCCGATGCCGCGGCGCTGTTCCGTCAGGCCCGGGAGGCCGCCCTCGCCTTCGATGCTCCCCTCGCCGCCCGGCGCATCGCCGACGACGAGGCCGCCCTGACCACCGGCTGACCGAGGCCCGGTCGGCCCCGGTCAGCCCGGCCAGGCCGCGGCGAAGTACTCGGCGGAGGCGATGACCTGCGTGGTGATGGCCCGCTCGGTGCGGCCGCGGCGGAACCAGTCGACCCACAGGGTCGTCTCGGCCGGCCTCGGGCGGCGGCGCAGGAAGCGCTCGTAGAGGTCGGCGACGACCCCGTGGCGTCCCTCCAGCGTCCGGAGCAGGCGCCCGGCCACGGACCCTCGCGCCGCGCCGTCGTCGACCACGTCCGACCAGTAGGCCAGGCCGCCGGAGTCGACGGCCCGCCCGAAGACGTCGCGATAGACGGCGGTGACGAAGCCGGCGGTGGTCCCTCCGCCCTGGCCGCTCCGGTACTCCGTGCTGCCCAGGATCAGAGCGCGGATCTGGTCCGGCGTCGCGCCCCGCCCCAGCCGATCCGCCCAGTAGGCGACGCCGCTGGCCTCGCCCGCCCGTCGGAGGTACTGCTCGTAGAGCCTCCGGACGAGGACCCGTCGGGACTCGGGCGTGCCCAGGAAGGCGAACGCCATGGAGCTGCGGGGGTCTCCGTCACCGAGCCGCTCGACCCAGTAGGCCCGCCCGCCGGTGTCGGTGGCTCGGCCCAGGACGTCGAGGTAGACCCGGCACACGTAGAGGGTCACCTGGTCGTCGCCGGCGCGGCAGCCGGCCGGCACGGGTGGGGTGGTGTCCTCGTCGGGTGCGCCCACCCGGTTGGTCCAGGTGTTGGTCCCGATCGGCGGGTTGGAGTCGAACACGATCGACGCCACCGCGGAGATCACCGTTCCCCGCTCCAGGTCCTCCTGCGGCGCGACCGTGTAGCGGACCCGGCCCTGCCCGGACCCGTCGCTGGGCGCCGGCTCGGGGGGGAGGAATCCGGCGAGCGGGTCGAGCGGCTCGAACCCGGTGACCGGATCGATCGTCTGGAAGATCCACTCGGCCTCGCCGGTCGAGGGGTCGTAGTCACCGGACACCTCGACCACGAGGGCCACCTCGTCCCCGTCGATGGCGACCGTGATCTCCTCCTCCTCGGCGAAGGACTGGGTCCCCTCGGGCAGGTCGATGACGTGGTCTCCCCATTGCACGTCCGCGAACGCGAACGAGGCGCGGTCGAAGCCGTCCTCGATCGTCTCGGTCACCGCCACGCGGGCCGCCGGGGCCGTGGCCAGCGGCGCTCCGGGGGGTGGGTTCACCGTGCCCGGTCCCAGGTTCTCGAAGTGGACGTCGTAGCCGAGGGGCCCGGAGGTCCCGCCCAGCCACCGGTCCTCGAGCAGGCCGGCCGGACCCACCACCTCGTTGGGGTCGAACGACCCGGAGAAGTTGCCGGTCAACGGATCGGACGGCCGCGGCTTGTTGCAGTCACGGTCCCGCCGGGCCCGGAGGTACTCCTCGTAGAGATCGATCGCCACCTTGGTCCGGAAGGTGATCGACACCTTGCTCTGGTCGAGCGTCTTGGCCTTGCCGAGGGCGGCGTCGAAGCCGGCACCCACGTTCTTCACGGCCTCGACCGCCTTGGAGAAGGTGTCGTAGATGTCCTTGAGCAGGTTGTACTTCTCGAGGAACGCACCGAAGAACCGGAACCCGCGACTGCCCTCGATCCCCCGGCCCTCGAGCGCGACCTTGCCCGCGGCGGTGACGGCGTCGAGCAGGCTCTTCAGCAGCGGCTGGAACGCCTCGAGGGTGAGATCGCCGCCCAGGGCCGAGCCGACCATGAGGACGCCCGCCTCCTGGACCTGGCCGATCGCCCCGAACAGGAGCTCCTTGAGCCCCTCCACCGTGTGGGCGAACTCCGAGGGGTGCAGCTTGAGCACCACCGACACCTCGTCGAGCACGGCGCCGGTCCCCTTGATGACCGGGACGATGAGCTTGGCCACGCCGGCCGCCACCTCCAGGAACTGGACGGCGAACAGCAGGCCGGAGGTGAGGAACTCGAGCCGGGCCGCCTCGAGGGCGTCGTTGTAGCCGGAGACCGACTCGAGGGCCCGATTGGCCGCCTGTCTGGCCTCGATCAGCTTGTCGAGGCCGATCGCGCACTCGAGGTCGGTGTCGAGGGGGATGTCGAGGATCTGCTGGAGCCGCGGGTCGGGGGTGATGCGACTCTTGGTCCACACGAACAGGACGTCGCGCAGGTCGGTGGCGCTGGGGAGCTGGTACGGAGTCGGTACCGGAGGGGCCGGGTTGGCCTCCTTCACCTTGGTCGGCTCGCCCAGGTCGAAGACGCCTGACGTCTCGTCCGGGAACTGGATGACGCGACGGACCGGGTCGAAGCCCTCCCTCGACACCGTGATCCCGAAGTTGTCGGGCGGATCGGCGATGGTGAAGGTCCCGTCGGGGTTCACCGGGATGGGGATGGTGTCCCCCCCGAGGTTCAGCTCGACGGTCGGCGGACCACCAGCCCCCCATCCATCGATGCCCGAGGGCAGCGGCACCCGTCCCGAGTAGGTCACGTTCGACGGGGGCGGGTAGCCGTAGCCCGGGTTGGGCGCATCGTTCTCGGCCCCCCGCCGGGCGGTGGCGACGACCACGTCGACCTCGGTGTCGAGCCGGGCCGCCGGCCCGCTCCCACTCGAGGCCCAGATGTCGTAGGTACCGGGCTCGAGGCCGGTGATGGTGACCACCCCGTCGGGTCCGGTGGTCGCACTGCCTCCGAAGACCGGCGGCGACGCCCCGCTGGGCACCAGCTGGACCAGGGCCCCCGCGATCGGCGCGTCGTCGGCGTCGGTGATCGTGGTGGTGAAGGTCGCCCCCGCCGACAGCTCGATCTCGAGGTCATCCGGTGCGGTCGCAGTGACGCGCTGCGGGACCCGGCCGGGGGCCGTGGCCACGATCACGTAGTCGCCGGCCGCCAGGCCGACGAAGGTGACGGGCCCGTCATCGTCGGCCGGGAGATCGATCGACGGGTGGTCGACCCCGTCGGGACCATCGGGGATGAGCAGGAGGGTCGCGCCGTCCTCGGGTATCCCGGACACGTCGATCTCGATGGTGCGGGTCCCGGGGGCCAGGTCGACGATCGGCCCGCCGCTCGCGGTGTCGAAGGACTGGTGGGCCACACCGATGTCGGGGTCGGCCAGCCACACCTCCCCCGCGGTGCCGGGACGGACGTGGAAGCGGTAGGTGCCGTCCGGTCCGGTGAGCACGCTCAGCCGCGATCCCCCCGAGACGAGGTGGACGCCGACCCCCGGCGCGGGGTCGCCGTCGCCGTCGCGCACGGTGCCGCTCACCGGCACGGTGTCGACGGTGATGTCGACGACGGGGTGCGGCTGCCCCGCCGCCACCGTCACCGTCTCGATCGTGCCGAACGAGGCCACGGTGTAGTCGCCGAGCGCCGGGGCCACGATCGAGAAGCGGCCGTCGGCATCGGTCACGTCGGCCCGCTGGTGGCGCGCCTCGGAGCCGTCACCGGGATCGTGGGTGGCGGTGGCCACCAGATCGACCGGAACCCCCCGTAGGGGGTCGCCGGCGCCGTCGACCACCCGGCCCGACACCGTGCGCGGGCCGGAGATCCGCAAGGCGACCGGCCCCGGGGCCGAGGCCAGGTCGACGGTTGTGGTTGCGCTCTCGAAGGTCCCGTCGGGGCCGGCGGCCGTGACGTCGACGGAGCCGGCGGGGAGGCCCGGGAGGGTGAAGGTCCCGTCGGCGCCGGTGGCCACCGATGCCGGCTCGAAGAGCCCGTCGGCGGTGGCCGTCACCGTGGCGCCGGCGATGGGGCCGCCGGTGGCGTCGTCGACCACCGACCCCGTGAGCGTGGCCGGGGCCGTGAGGGTGACGTCGTGGGTCCCGGTCACGGTGAGGTCGACCGCGCTCCACCCACCGGCACCGGCGTCACCGGCTCCGACGAGCAGGACCGGGCCGGGCCGCAGCCCGTCGAGGGTGAAGGCGCCGTCGGCCCCCACCTCGGCCGCGTCGAGGAGGAAGCGGCCGGGATCGTCGGTGCGCGCCCACACCACGCCGGAGGTCGGCGCGCCGCCCGGGGCCCGGAGGGTACCGGTGACCGTCAGCGGGGCGGCGAGGGCCACGTCGAGGGTGTTGGGGCCGGCCTCGGTGACGGCCAGCGCCGACCCCGGGACCGTGCCGTAGCCATCGGCGGCCACGTGCACGACGTGGGCGCCGGCCTCCAGGCCCGAAGCCGACCACTGCCCGGCCGGTCCGCTGACCACCTCGACGGACGGCAGTCCCGGCGAGGTGGGCACCACGCTGATCCGGGCGCCGACCACCCCGGTACCCCCGGTGCCCGTGATCCGACCGCTCGCGCTCACGCGCCGGCGGACGTCGAGCACCACGCCTGCCTCCGGCTCCCCGGCGACCAGGTCGAGCGTGATGGCGGGCGACGGGAGCCGGCCGTTGACCGAGATCGCATACTCCCCGCCCGGAGCCTCGGCGGCGGGCGGGGCGAGCAGGCTGAACGTGCCGTCGGGTGCGCTGGTGCCGGTCAGCACGGGCCCGGCGCCGGTCGTGGGCGTGGCGGTGACGGCGAGCGGTTCGCCCGGAGCGTCACCACCGGCCTCCACGATCGTGCCCGACACCGGCGCATCGAGGTCGACCGAGGCGAGGATGGCGTCGAGGACCCAGCGGTAGCGCTCGGGGACTCCGGGCAACGACCGCCCCACGGCCGCCGCCTCGACCTCGGCCCGGCCGAGGGCCCTGACGTAGCCGCCGGCCGTCGGCCAGGGCCCGTCACCGGTGCCGCCGTCGGGACGGGTGGTGGTGCCGAAGGCGGTCACGAGGGCCGTCTCCAGGGCGGCCTGGCCGGCCGGCCCGAGCCCGCGCTGCTCGGCCTCGAGGGCCGCCTCGTCGGACCAGTCGAGGAGGTCCTCGCTGGTCGCGGTCCAGAGGCCGGCGAAGATCTCGAAGGTGGGCTCCTGCGTGGTCAGGAGGGCCAGGTCGAGCGTCACGCTGGCCCGGGCCGGGAACAGGCCCGGGGGGCCACCGGGCACGGTGGGCATGAGGACGATCGACGACGGCTCCGCGCTGGGAGGGTTGGTGCCGGTCTGGAAGGGGTCGGGCTCGCCGGGCCAGATGACCTCGACGCCCCGGGCCTCGAGCCGCAGGTACGGGGTGGGCAGGTCGTGGCCGGTGCGGTTGCGGACCGTGATGCTGGCCGGGTTGCGGCGCTGCTGCGCGACCGGGAGGTTGGTCTGGCGGCGGATGCGAGCCGGGATGCTGGGGATGAGGTCGAACTCGCGGCCGGGGTCGCGTTCGACGGCCGCGACGATCGTCACCGCGTCGGGGAGGGTCGCCACCTCGTCGTCACTGGTCGCCTCGACACCGAAGCGACCGAGCTGGGCATCGAGCCCGAACGTGACCAGCCAGGCACCGTCGACCGCGGTCGGGCGCACGGAGGTGCTCTCGGCCGTCCCCCCGGTGGCCCCGCTCTCGGGGGTGAGGGCGAAGTCGACGTCCGTGGTGATGCCGGCGCCCAGGATGGTCAGCGTCGCCGGCGCGCCGTTCTCCAGACGCAACGGTCGGGCGCCGAGCACGGCCAGGGTGCTGCTGACGGCCGTCAGCGTCACCTCGACGCCGTCGCCGGCCGAGCTCAACCCCTCGACCACGACGTAGGAGTCGCCGTCGGTGTCCAACTCGAGGGCCCCGACCAGCGGACCGGTCCCCGTGTCCCGCAGCTCGGTCCCCCGGCCCCGCGCCGGGGCGGCGCCGAACCCGGCCCGGGCCCGCACGGCGCCGGCGATCTCGGGGGTCGCGGCGATCTGGATCGTCTGGCCGGCGTCGGAGGGGATGCGCACCAGCCGGCTGCGGCCCTCGGCGACGGTGACGGTGACGGGGTCGCCGTCCACGGCGAGGTCGGTGGCCTCGA
>DATHEV010000819.1:0-2655 GCA_035318405.1 Iamia sp. | reverse complement strand
GGAGTTCAACGCCAGCCAGGACCGGGTGAAGGTCGTCAACCAGTCCCAGGGCACCTCCTACGACGAGGTGCTGCGCAAGTACGTCGCCGGCATCCCGTCGGGCGACCTCCCGGCGCTCGCCTACCTGGAGGACGTCAGCCTCAAGGAGGTCGTCGACAGCGGCACGCTGCTGCCGGCCGAGGCGTGCGAGCAGGCGTCCGACTTCGAGCCCGGCACCCTCCCGGTGGTGCGCGACTACTACACGGTCGACGGCACCTACTGGCCGGGCTACATCAACGTCAGCGAGCCGATCCTCTACTACAACGGCACTCACCTGCGGGCCGCCGGGCTCGACCCGGCCGAGTCCCCGGAGACGCTCGACGAGCTGCGGACCATGGCCGAGGCGGTGAAGGAGGACGGCATCGCGTCCCCGCTGGCGCTGATCCTGAACCGGTGGTTCATCGAGTCGTGGATCACCGGCGCCGGCGAGACCGTCGTGAACAACGGCAACGGGCGGGAGGGCACGGCCACCGAGTCCACGTTCGACAACCCGGTCACCCACGAGGTCTACGACTGGATCAAGGGCATGGCCGACGACGACCTCCTCGCCGGGTTCTCCGCCACGGCGGGGCAGATCAACCAGTACCTGGCCGTCGCCCAGCAGAACTCGTCGCTGGTGCTCGAGACCTCGACTGCCGCCACCGCCATCAAGGCCGTCCTCGGGGGCGTCACCTACGACGACGCCGAGGGCATCGACGTGGGCGAGATCGACCCGTCGGTCATCGACGTCCGGTCCGGACCCTTCCCGGGGCTGGAGGAGCCGGCGCAGGTCCGGGTCTCGGGCGGCTACTTCGCCATGACCAACACCGGGACACCCGAGGAGCAGGCTGCGGCGTGGGAGTTCATGCGCTGGATGTGGGAGGTGCCCCAGCAGGTCACGTGGCACCTCCAGGGCTCGTACCTGCCCACCACCCAGGCCGTCGCCGCCGATCCCGCCGTGCAGGAGTACTGGGAGACCGATCTGGCCGGGAAGATGCTCAAGGTGGCCTACGACCAGCTGGTCCAGGTCGACGCGTCCAACCAGGCCCCGCTGATCGGCCCGTACACCGACTACACCGAGGCCATCAAGACCTCCCTCGACCGCCTCGTGCTCGAGGGCGCGTCGGTCGACGAGGTCATCGCCGATGCCGACGCCGAGATCCAGGACGCCCTCGACGAGTACATCGAGGCCAACGAGGGCTGAAGCCCCGATCGGGGCCCCCGATACCATCGCGCCACCGCCCCGATGAGCGTGGCAGGATGGTCGGTCCTCCACCGGGTTGGAACGGGCTGAGGTGCGCGTCTAGCATCGTCAGTCGGCCCATGGGGCCCTCGCGCGGTGCGCGACGGGCCTGGACCGAAGCCCGCACAGACCGGAGTGGACCGCTGCCGAAGCCCAAAGACGACGCCATCGTGCTCGAGGGAACCGTCCTCGAGTCCCTGCCGAACGCCATGTTCAAGGTGGAGTTCGAGAACGGCCACACCGTTCTCGCCCACATCTCGGGGAAGATGCGCATGCACTACATCCGGATCCTCCCGGGTGACCGGGTCCAGGTCGAGCTCACGCCCTACGACCTGTCCCGCGGTCGCATCACCTACCGCTTCAAGTAGCCCTCCCTCCTTCCTGCCCCACCCGCCGAGCCCGCTCGGCGCCACCCGAAAGCCGCCCCATGAAGGTCCGTCCCAGCGTCAAGCCGATGTGCGAGAAGTGCAAGATCATCCGCCGGCACGGCCGCGTCCAGGTGATCTGCACCAACCCGCGTCACAAGCAGCGGCAGGGCTGACCTCATGCCTCGAATCAACATGCTCACCTCCCTCTCCACCGGAGCTCACTGATGGCCCGCATCGCCGGCGTCGACATCCCGCGCGAGAAGCGCCTCCTCATCTCGCTGACCTACATCTTCGGGGTGGGTTCCACCACCGCAGCGAAGATCTGCGTCGAGACCGAGGTCGACCCGGACACCCGGGTGCGCGACCTCACCGACACCGAGGTGAACAAGATCCGCGCCTGGATCGACCAGAACCTCAAGGTCGAGGGTGACCTCAAGCGAGAGGTCCAGCAGGACATCAAGCGCAAGATGGAGATCGGCTGCTACCAGGGCCTCCGTCACCGCAAGGGCCTGCCCGTCCATGGGCAGCGGACCCAGACCAACGCTCGAACCCGGAAGGGCCCGAAGAAGACCGTGGCCGGCAAGAAGAAGGTGCGCAAGTAATGGCGAAGCCAAAGCCGGGAGGCCGCCGCCCCCGCAAGCGGGAGCGCAAGAACGTCACCCATGCGGTGGCGCACATCAAGTGCTCGTTCAACAACACGATCATCTCCTTCGCCGACCAGGAGGGCAACGTGCTCGCCTGGGCGTCGTCGGGGAACGTGGGCTTCAAGGGCTCGCGGAAGTCGACGCCGTACGCGGCGCAGATGGCCGCCGAGCAGGCTGCCCGCCGAGCCATGGAGCACGGCGTCCGCAAGGTCGACGTGATGGTCAAGGGCCCGGGCTCCGGTCGCGAGACCGCCATCCGGTCCATCCAGAACACCGGGATCGAGGTGGCGGGCATCAAGGACGTCACGCCGATCCCCCACAACGGCTGCCGCGCCTCGAAGCGGCGGAGGGTGTAACTCGATGGCTCGCTATACCGGCCCGG
>DATHEV010000818.1:0-4139 GCA_035318405.1 Iamia sp. | reverse complement strand
TCAGGCCGTGGCGTGGTGCCCGGTGGTGGGCGGGTTGGTGGTCGACGACGGCGCGGCCGCGGCCTGGGCCGAGCGGGCCGTCGGTGCCGGGCCGGGCAGGACGTCGGCCTGGGCGTAGGTGATGGTGGCGTTGGCGACGCTGTCGGCGTTGACGGCCAGAGCATGGAGCGAGACGTTGTCGTAGGTGTCGCACTCGGCGTGGTAGCAGGGATCGAACGGCGCGCCGGCGGTGCCGCCGTAGGCCGCGGCCTGCTCGGGCGTCTTGGCGTCCTCGGCCCCGGAGAAGAGGCCACCGAACGGGATGCCGGCGTCGAAGAAGGCGCCGTAGTCGCTGCGGAAGTCGATCTCGGTGCCCTCGTAGGCCTCGCCGCGGGACTCGTAGAAGTCACCGAACAGGGCCTCGATGTCGGCCGAGCCGTCCGGACCGGGCAGGCCGAAGTCCGACCCGTCGCCGTCGTAGACGAAGTTGGCGTAGTTGGGCGAGCCCAGCATGTCGAAGTTGAGGTAGAGGGCGATCTCGGCCAGCTCCTCCTCGGTGCGGGTGGCGACGTAGTCGGTCGAGCCGACGAGGCCGGACTCCTCGGCGCCCCAGAAGGCGAAGCGCACCGTGTTGCGGGGGTGGGCCTTGCGCATCTGGATGGCCGTCTCGAGGATGGCGGCGGTGCCCGAGCCGTTGTCGTTGATGCCCGGGCCCTCCAGCACGCCGTCGAGGTGGGCGCCGACCATCACGGTGTTGGCGTCGTCGCCCCGGCGGGTCTCGGCGATGACGTTCTCGCTCTCGGTCAGGACGCGGGAGGCGTTGGCGAACACCCGCATCTCGAGACCGGGGGTCTCGGCCAGCTCGGCACCGAGGGCGTAGGTGGTGCCGAGGGCCGGGATGCCGCTGGTGTTGCCGTTGCCGAAGGTGACGGCCGGGATGCCCTGGCGCTCCTCGTCGGCGGTGTTGCCCTGGTTGAAGAGGATGGCGCCGACCGCACCGGCGGCGGCGGCGTTCTCGATCTTGTCCTCGAAGGTGCACACGCCCCGCTGGAGCAGGGCGATGTTGCCGGCGGGGAAGGTGGCGAAGTCCTCGGGCTCGCAGCCCGAGGTCGAGGTGTTGCCGATGCCCAGCTGGACGTCGACGGGCGTCACCGGGGCGGTGACGTCGCCCGGCTCGGTCTGGTCGAGCAGGCCGAAGTCGGTGTCCTCGACGTAGGTGGTCGGCGCCGGCGCCGTCTGCTCGAGGGCGGAGGGGCCCTCGGGGGTGAAGGCGAAGAACTCGAACGGGTCGATGGTGACCTGGTAGCCGGCGGCCCGCAGGACCCAGGAGACGTAGGAGACGCTGTCCTCGTAGCCCTCCGTGGCCGAGGCGCGGGTGCCGTCGTTGTGGTCGGCGATCAACTGGAGCGCCTTCTGGTGGCGGCGCACACCCTGGATCGTGACGCACTCGACCAGCTTGCGCGCGCTGTCGTTGGTGCGGTTGGAGCAGCCGTTCCCGTGGCCACCCCCTCCCCCGTGGCCACCGCCGCCTCCGTGGCCGCCGCCGGCGAGGGCGGGCGTCGAGCCGAGGGTGGCGATGGACATGATGGCGAGCAGGAGGGCGGCGAGACACGCAGGTACGCGCCTCGATCGGGCCGAGGGGTGGGACATGTGGTCACCTTCTGGTCGGGGGATCCAGCGATGCGCGGGGCGCAGACGTGGCGAACGTCACGCATACCCATCGACGTCGTAACCAAACCGTCATGGTCGGGACCTACGGTGCGCGGCGATGTCCTCGTCGTCCACGCCCCCGTCCCGCCGGCTCGGTGCCGTCCTCGAGCCCCTGGTGGGCCAGGTGTACTTCTCGCCCGAGTGCCACGACGCCTATGTCGCCCTCGGGTTCCGGCCCAGCCCCGGCTCGTTCGGCGCGGGCGTGGCGGCGCCCGACGGGCCCGCCTACTTCACCAGCCGGGGGAGCGTGTTGGGCCAGGTCCCGGGCCAGCTGGTGGCGGCGGCCTTCGGCGTGTTCAACCCCGAGGTCGTGGTGCCCGCCGTCGCCCGGGGCTGGTCGCTCACCGACGCGGCCACGATCTGCGCGGCGCGGACCGAGGGTGCCGTCGGCCAGCTGCGCCGGGTTCTCGGCCCCTCGCCGGAGGGGCTGGACCGGGCCAACGAGCTGCTGGCCCGGGCCGTCGAACCCCTGCGCCCGGAGGGCCGGGCCCTGTTCTCCGGCCTGCTCGCCCTCGGCATCCCCGACGACCCGCTCGCCGCGGTGTGGCGCGGGGGCGACCTGCTCCGCGAGTTCCGGGGCGACAGCCACATCGCGGCGTGGATCTCGGCCGGGCTCGACGCCACCGAGATCGGCCTGCTCACCGAGCTCTACTGGGGCCTGCCGCTGCGGACCTACATCCGCACCCGAGCGTGGACCGACGAGCACCTCGACGCCGCCGAGCAGCGGCTCGTCGAGCGTGGGCTCGTCGCCGACGGGGCCCTGACCGATGCCGGGCGCGTGCTGCGCGAGGAGGTCGAGGTCCGCACCGACCAGCAGGTGCAACCCGCGATCGACGCCCTCGGCGACGACGTCGACGAGCTCGTCACCCTGCTCCGCCCGTGGGGTGCAGCCGTCCGCGCCGCCGGCGGCTACCCCGCCGACGGCCCCCACGACCTCGCCGCCACCGCGCCCTGAGGGGTCGCCGGTTGCTCAGGTAGCGCTTCCTGCGCGGTGGGAGACCGCCCGTGGCGCACCAGCGCGCAGGAAGGTCGACCTGCGGGGTCCGGGGTTCTTGCGCGGTGGTGCGCCGCCGGCGGCGCACCACCGCGCAGGTTCAGGGCCGACGCCGTTCGTGCGCGGTGGGAGACCGCCCGTGGTGCACCACCGCGCAGGAAGGTCGACCGGCGCGGTGAGCGGACCGGGTAGGGCGTGCCTGCGGTCACAGGGTCGGGCATCATCGGGGCATGCCGTACAGCAGCGGGCGGGTCGTCCATGACGCCGACGCCCACATCATGGAGACGCCCACGTGGCTGCGCGACCACGCCGATCCGGCGCTGCGCGACCGCATCGCCCCCCTCCGGTACCCGGGCGGCAACGAGCTCCGCCAGACCGGCGACGTGGCCGAGCAGCAGCGCGACCTGGACGAGGCCTTCGACCGACTGGCCGAGCGCCACCGGTCCGAGGAGTACCGGGCCGAGGAGGAGGCCGAGGTCATGCGGCGCAAGAACTTCGCCGCCACCGGTGCGTTCCTGGCCGAGGACCGGCCCCGCGCCCTCGACCTGCTCGGGTTCTCCAGCCAGCTCGTGTTCAACACGTTCCACAACCGGCGGCTGCACGACTGGGAGCACGGCGGCGACCTCGACCTGGCCTACGGCACGGCCCGGGCCCACAACCGGGGCATGGTCGAGTTCTGCTCGGTCGACGAGCGCCTGCTGCCGTCGTGCTACGTGCCGCTGGTCGACCTCGACCGCGCCACCGCCATGGCCGACGAGGCCATCGAGATGGGCGCCGCCGCTCTGCTCGTCGCCTCCGGCTGCCCGCCCGGCCACTCCCCCAGCCACGTCGGGCTCGACCCGGTGTGGGCCCGGGCCTCGGAGGCCGGCATCCCCGTCGTCTTCCACGTCGGCGGCACCGGCGACCTGATCGATCCGGCCTACTTCCGCAACGGCCTCCCCGTCCCGCCCGACTTCCACGGCGGCGAGGAGAACTTCCGGTCGGTCGACTACATGGGCATCCCCGGCCCGCCGGCCCAGACCCTCGCCACCATGGTGTTCGACGGTGTCTTCGAGCGTTTCCCCGACCTGCGCATCGGCGTGATCGAGCAGGGCGCCATCTGGGTGCCGTCGTGGATGCGGCAGATGGAGTCGGCCTTCGAGGCCTTCCACCGCCACGAGGAGCGGCTCCAGGCGCTGAGCCTCCGGCCGTCGGAGTACGTGCGGCGCCAGGTGCGGGCCACGCCGTACCCCACCGAGGACGTCGGTTGGATCATCGAGCAGTCGGGCCCAGAGGTGTGCCTCTTCTCCTCCGACTTCCCGCACGTCGAAGGGGGCCGCCGGCCCATCGAGCGGTTCGAGGCCAGCCTGGGCGAGGCCAGCGACGAGGTCCGTCGGGCCTTCTACTGCGACAACTTCCGCGACCTCATGGGCACCGCCGCCGCCGTCTTGGCCGCGTAGGCGGGCGGCGAGCAGGA
>DATHEV010000817.1:0-2038 GCA_035318405.1 Iamia sp. | reverse complement strand
CCAGGGCGTGCTCGTCGATGGTGGCGATGCTGGCCCGCGCCTCCTCCGGCGTCATGTTGTCGAGGAGCAGGGCGTCGACGTCCGCGTCCAGGGCCTCGACCACCTTGTCGTGGGTGTCGCACTCGACGTGGATGGTGCGGGCCGGGAACCAGGCCCGCGCCTGGGCCACGGCCTCGGCCACGTCCACCAGCTCGAGGTGGTTGTCCTTGAGCATCACCCACTCGGAGAGGTTCCCCCGGTGGCTGGCGCCGCCCCCGGCGCGCACGGCCGCCTTCTCCAGGGCGCGCAGGCCGGGGGTCGTCTTGCGCGTGTCCCAGACGCGCAGGTCGGGGCCGGCGGCGTCGACGAAGCGCCGGGTGAGGGTGGCGACGCCGCTCAGGTGCGAGAGGAGGTTCAGCGCCGTCCGCTCGGCGGTGAGCATCGGCGCCAGGGGGCCGTTCACCACGCCGACCACGCCCCCGGGCTCGACGGCGTCGCCATCGTCGAGCTGCCACTCCACCGTCAGCCGGCGGTCGACCTGGTCGAGCACCTCGGTCACGCAGGCGCACCCGGCGACGACGCCCGTGGCGCGGGAGCGCAGCACCGCCGTGGCCGTGGCGCCGGCCGGCAGGAGGGCGGCGCTGATGTCGCCGAGGGGGGTGAGATCCTCGGCGAGGGCCCGACCGACCACCTCTCGGATGGCGGTGACGGGGGGATCGAACGGCGACATCTCCCCTTGCTAGTGCCCGAGGAGCCAAGCCGTCAGGGGAGGCGACCCAGAAGCACGGTGCCGCTCTGTCTCCGAGGCTCTGTCGAGGAGATCGTCCGCCGCGACCCGACCTCATCCACTCCGGAGCCTTGCGCCGCTACTGTCCGGCGCCGATGGCCGCGCCGACCTCCCGCCCCGGCCTGCGGCTCGACGACCGGACGCTGGCGATCGCCGTCCCCGTCCTGGGCCTGCTGGTGCGGCTGGCGTACGCCATCAGCCGCCGGCACGACGAGGTCGGCGGCGACGCCTACTACTTCCACAACCAGGCCAACCTGATCGCCGACGGCCACGGCTTCATCAACCCGCTCGTCTACGCCTACGCCGACATCGAGCGGGCGGCCGCCGACCACCCGCCGCTCTACTCGGCCTACCTCTCGCTCTGGTCGCTGGTCGGCGTGCGGACGCCGCTGGGCCACATGGTGGCCTCGGCCCTGCTGGGCACGGCCACGGTGGTGCTCGTCGGGGCCGCCGGGCGCCGGCTGGGCGGTGCTCGCGTCGGCCTGCTGGCCGCCACCGCCGCAGCCGTCCACCCCAACCTGTGGCTGTGGGACGGGGCGCTCCTGTCCGAGACGGCCTCCGCCTTCACCGTCGGCCTGTACCTCTACCTGGCCGTCCGGCTGATCGAGAGGCCGACCGCCGGCCGGCTGGCGGCCGTCGGGGCGTCGATCGGGCTGGCCTCGCTGGCCCGCTCGGAGATGGTCCTGCTCACCGTGGGGCTCGTCGTCCTCGTCCCCCTGCTTCCACACGCCGCCGGCCGGGCCCGCGCCCGAGCCGGCGCGGCGGGGATCTTCGACCGCGCCACCGCCACCCGGGTGGGCGCCGCCGCGGTGGCGATGGCGTGCCTGGTGGCCGTGATCGTGCCCTGGTCGGCCTACAACCAGGGTCGCTTCGCCCATCCGGTGCCGCTGTCGACCGGGGCCGGCCTGGTGCTGGTGAGCAGCAACTGCGACCTCACCTACGAGGGCCCGCTGATCGGGTACTGGTCGTTCGTGTGCTCCGTCGAGGGCGGGCTGCAAGCCGGCACCGACTCCTTCGACGACGCCTCCGAGACCGATCGCAAGCTGCGCGAGGTGGCGACGGACTTCGCCGGCGAGCACCGCGAGCGGTGGCCGGCGGTGGCCGCCGCCCGGCTGGGCCGCGTGCTCGCCGTCTTCCGGCCGTTCCAGCAGGTGGGCCTGCTCAACCAGAACGAGGGGGTGCCCCGCTGGATCAGCGAGGTCAACGTGGGCACCTGGTACCTGTTCGCCGGGCTGGCCATCGTCGGCGCCCGCCGGGTGCGCCGCGAGAAGG
>DATHEV010000816.1:0-2267 GCA_035318405.1 Iamia sp. | reverse complement strand
TGGGGGAACCGGTCCGAGCCCGCCAGCCCGGCGGGGAGCTCGACGGTGGGGGGCAGGCGCTTGGGCAGCCGGCTGCGGGCGACGGTCCAGACGTAGCCGGCCGGGTTGGCCATGGCTCGGACCCGGTCCCACTGGCCCCAGACGTGGACCAGGGCATCGGTGGTGGCATCACGGGCCGCCTCGGGGCCGGCCACCGGCACCAGGGCCCGCCGCACCCGCGGCCCGACCTGGTCGACGAACGCGCCGAAGTCGTCCGTCGTCGTCGCCTCCCCCTCGATCGTCATCGCAGCCACACCCCACCAGAAAGGGGGGCGGGGCGCCGATCGGTCACATCAGATCTGGGACTGCTGGTCGGCCCAGTAGGGGTCGCGGAGCCGGCGCTTGATGAGCTTGCCGTTGGGCTCGCGCGGGAGGGCGGCGACGAAGTCGACGGTCCGGGGCAGCTTGAACCTCGCCAGCCGGGTGGCGGCCCACTCCAGGATCTCGGCCTCGACGGCGGGCGTGCCCTCGACCCCCACCGGGGTCTCGACCACGGCCTTGATCTCCTCGCCCCAGTCGGCGTGGGGGATCCCGAACACGGCGACGTCCTGCACCGCCGGGTGGTTGATCAGCTCGCCCTCGATCTCGGCCGGGTAGATGTTCACCCCGCCCGAGATGATCATGTCGCTCTTGCGGTCCCGCAGGAACAGGTAGCCGTCGGCGTCGAGCTCGCCCAGGTCGCCGACCGTGAAGAAGTTCTCGATGCGGTTGGCCTTGGTCTTGGCCGAGTCGCCCTTGTACTCGAAGTCGGCCATGAGCTGCATGTAGACGGTGCCGATCTCACCGGCGCCGAGGCGGTTGTTCCCGTCGTCGTAGATGCGGATCTCGCTGCCGGGCCACGCCGTGCCGACCGAGCCGGGCCGTTCCATCCACTCCTTGGCCGAGATGAGCGTGCCGCCGCCCTCGGTGGCGGCGTAGTACTCCTGGATCGTGTCGCCCCACCACTCGATCATCCGACGCTTGATCTCGTGGGGGCAGGGGGCGGCGCCGTGGACCATGTTCCGGAGCGAGGAGACGTCGTAGCGGGCGCGGGTCTCCTCGGAGAGGTCGAGCAGGCGGACGAACTGGGTCGGCACCATGTGCGAGTTCGTCACCTGGTAGCGGTCGATCAGCTGAAGCGTCTCCTCGGCCGTCCACTTGTCCATGAGGACGACGGTGTGGCCCAGGGCGAGGGCGTTGCCGGTCCACATCAGCACGGCCGTGTGGTAGAGCGGCGAGACGGTGAGGTGGACGTGGCCGTCGTGGGGCCCGATGCCGAACAGGTTGGGCAGGTACGACATGAGCTCGGCCATGTCGCTGGGGTCGATGCCGGCCAGCGGCCGCTTCACGCCCTTGGGCCGGCCCGTGGTGCCGGAGGTGTAGTGCATGGCCGCGCCGGTGGTCCGCCCCTCGGGGGCGGTGGTGGGGTGGCCGTCGAACAGGGCGTCGTACGAGCCGAAGCCGTCGATCGACCCGACGGCGAAGCGGGCGGCCTCGGGGAAGCCGGCCTCCTCCACCGCGGCGGCGGCCACGGTGGCGAAGCGCTCGTGGGCCACGAAGACCCGGGCGTCGCTGTCGCCGAGGACGTACGCCACCTCGGGGCCGACGAGGTGGAAGTTGATCGGCGTGATGCGCACGCCCACCTGGAGGGCGGCGAGGAACAGCTCGATCAGCTCGATGCCGTTGGGCAGCAGGACGGCGAGGGTGTCGCCCTCGCCCAGCCCCATGCCGCGCAGGGCGTGGGCGGCCCGGTTGCTGCGGGCCAGCAGGTCGCCGGCCCGGTGCTCACCGCCCTGCGGGTCGACGACCGCCAACCAGTCGCTGTTCGCCTCCGCCAGCCTCCAGAACCCGAGATCTGCCATGGGCGAGACCCTAGCGAGGCGAACTAGAACGCGTTCTACTGCCGATCGACTGCGCCGCGGGCGGCTGCGTCGTGGGGCTGGTGGATGACGACGACACCGTCGTCGCCGCGGCGCCGCTCACCTTCACCGCCGAGGGCACCTACCAGTGGGGCCCGGCCCACCTGACGGCGACCCCGACGACCGGCCTGGTCGAGCACCAGTCGATCGCCCTCTCCGCGACGGGGCTCGACCCGGACTACGCCCCGCTCCCGCCGGTGCAGGCGCCGACGCCGGCGGCGTTCGTCGACGTCTGCCGGGCCGTCGAGGCCCCCGGGCCCGACGACTGCCTCAACGGCGACGAGGCCGAGGACTGGGCGTCCGAACCGGTCTTCTACATCGAGACGGATC
>DATHEV010000815.1:0-2353 GCA_035318405.1 Iamia sp. | reverse complement strand
GGCCTCGTCCCAGGTCAGGGCGGGCGCGTCGGCGGGCGAGGGATCGGGGGTCGTGGCCATCGGGCGCCACCCTGCCACGCCGGGGCCAGCGCCGGGGGGAGCGTGGTGACGGGAAGCGGCCCTCCGGGGCGGTACCGTCCGGTGGCGGCCCCGCCACCCCCCGCAACGGGCCGATCGACCCATGGAAGAACACCGCCGACCCGCCGATCAGCCCCAGGTGAGGCCCCTCTCGTCCTACGCCGCGCCCGAGACGCCCCCCGACGCCTGGGGTCCCCCCGATCCCGCCGCCGTCCTCGGGTCGCTCCCCGACCCCGTCATCGTGGTCGACTCGGACCTCCGCCTGACCTGGGGCAACCACCGGGCCGAGACCACCTTCGGGCTCACCGTCGAGGGGAACCGCGGGCGGTCCGTGATCGACCTGATCCACCCCGACGACCTCGTCACCGCCGCCGCCTCGCTCGAGTCGGTGCAGGACAAGGAGCTGGGCACGAGCGTCGAGATCCGGGTCCGCCACGCCGACGGCCACTGGATCCCGGTCGAAGGCCGCGGCTGGTCGGGCGTCCACGATCCTCGGATCCGCGGCATCGTCGTCGTCCTCCGCCTGATCGACGACCGGGGCGCCTGGCGGGTCACCGCCGGCGACTCCCGCCGCCAGGCCGCCGTGCTCGACCACTCCCCCAGCATGACCCTCCTCCTCGACAGCCACGGCCGGCTCGAGGGCGCCAGCCGAGTGTTCTCGGCGACGCTCGGCCTGGCCCTCGAGACCACGCTGGGCCGCTTCCTCACCGACCTCGTCGTCGAGAAGGACGCCCGCCCCGTGCGCCAGTCGTTCGAGACGGTGCTGGTCGAGGGGGGCACGCACTCGTTCGAGGCCACCTTCCGGAGCGCGGCCGACCGCCGCCCGACCCCGTTCTGGCTCACCGCCGTCAACCTCCTCGACGATGTCGACGTGCAGGCCATCGTGATCAGCGGCGTCGAGATCGCCAGCCTGGTCGAGGCGCGCGACCGCCTCGCCCACCAGGCCACGCACGACGCGCTCACCGGGCTGGCCAACCGGCTCCTCCTGCTCGAGCGGCTCGATCTCGCCCTCCGGGCCTCGGTGGGCACCACCGCCGCCGTCGGCCTCGTCTTCTGCGACATCGACGGCTTCAAGCAGGTCAACGACGAGCACGGCCACCACGTCGGCGACGAGGTCCTCGTCGAGATCGCCCGCCGGATCGGCACCGTCCTGCACCCCGACGACACCCCCGGCCGGCTGGGCGGCGACGAGCTGGTCGTGGTCGCCATCCGCGACTCGGTGGCCGACGTCGAGCGGACGATGGCCGCCATCGTCGAGGCCGTCGAGGCCCCCTTCGAGACGACCGCCGGTCCGGTCGAGGTGCGGATGAGCGCCGGCTGCGCCGTGGCCCGCCAGGGCGCCCGGTCCGAGGACCTCCTCCGCCGCGCCGACCAGGCCATGTACGCCGCCAAGAAGGCGCGTCAGGCGGGCTGATCCGGCAGGATCGGCGGGTGAAGATCCGCATCGGGGTCGGGCTCGGCACCCACACCCTCGCCAACACCCAGGACACGTTCCTCCCCTACGTCAGGGACGTCGAGCGGCTGGGGTTCGACTCGCTGTGGCTGTCCGAGCGGCTCACCGGCGACGCCCCCGACCCGCTGGTGGCCCTGGCCGTCGCCGCCGGGTGCACCACCAAGCTCAAGCTGGGCACCGGCGTGCTCGTCCTCCCCGGGCGCAACCCGGTGGTGCTGGCCAAGGAGATGGCCTCGCTCGACCGGCTCTCGGGTGGGCGCTTCCTCCCGGCCGTGGGGCTGGGGGCGCCGACCCCCGCCGAGCACCGGGCCTTCGGCGTCGACCGGCGCGACCGATCCGCCTGGTTCGACGAGGCCCTGCCGCTGATCCGCCGGCTGTGGGCCGAGGACGACGTCCATCACGACGGCGACCGGTTCAAGGTCGAGGGCGTGACCCTGCGGCCCAAGCCGGTGCAGGACCCGATCGAGGTGTGGCTGGGCGGGCAGTCGCGGTCCGAGCTGCGGCGCTGCGGGCGGCTGGGCGACGGCTGGTTGCCGTCGTTCTGCACCGTGGACGACGTGGCCCAGGGCTGGGCGGTCGTCACCGGGTCGGCGGCCGAGCACGATCGGGCGATCGACCCCGAGCATCTCGGAGCCCTCGTCGCCTACGCCCGCGGCCCGATCCCCGACCGGGTGGGTGCCCTGCTGGCCGCCCGTCGCCCGGACCTCGATCCGGCCGACGTCATCCCCGTGGGCATGGACGCCCTGCGGGCCCGGCTGGAGGCCTTCACCGAGGTCGGCGCGTCGAAGTTCGTCGTCCTCCCCCTCGAGGAGCCGGCCGACT
>DATHEV010000814.1:0-7988 GCA_035318405.1 Iamia sp. | reverse complement strand
ACGTCGACGTCGAGGACGCCCTGGTGCGGGCGTTCGGCAAGGGGGCCAAGGAGCGGATCGTGCCGCTGGGGCGGGTCGCCCTGCGGGCCGTCGAGGCCTGGCTGGCGCCCGGCGGGCGCGACCTCATGGCCCCGAAGCAGTGGGCCCGCCGGGGCGACGCCGAGGCGCTGCTGCTCAACCACCGGGGCGGCCGGCTCAGCCGGCAGGGCGCCTGGGGCGTCGTGCGCAAGTACGGCGACCAGGTGGGCCTCGGCGATCGGCTCTCGCCCCACGTGCTGCGCCACTCGTGCGCCACCCACATGCTCGACCACGGTGCCGACGTCCGCACCGTGCAGGAGCTGCTCGGCCACTCCTCGGTCAGCACCACGCAGATCTACACGCTGGTGTCCCAGGAGCGGCTCTGGAGCGTCTACCGCGACGCCCACCCGCGGGCGCGGGCCTGAGCGCTCCGGCCGGCAGCGGAGCGAGAGCCCTCGGGCCCTGTGGGTGGCGCCGACTACCCTGACCAGATGCTGACCGCCGACCTGCTCACCGAGCTGCGCGCCGCCCTGGAGGCCGATCGCGAGCAGCTCCGCCGCCAGATCTCGGATCTCCCCGGCGAGGACGACTTCGACGAGAACCACGCCGACTCGGGCCAGGTGGCCGCCGAGCAGGGCGAGCATCGGGTGCTGGCCGGGGCCCTGGGCGACCAGCTGGCCGACATCGAGCACGCGCTCGAGAAGTTCGACGCCGGCACCTACGGGCTGTGCGAGGCCGACGGCGAGCCGATCCCCGAGGGCCGGCTCGAGGCCATGCCCGCGACCCGCTTCTGCATCGACCACGCCTGAGCGTCGGTGTCCGCCGGTCACCTGGTCCGTCGCTTCTTCGGCTCCCTGGCGGCTCGGCGTCTGACGCCGGACGAGGAGGCGTGGGTCGCATCGCACCTGCTGGCCTCCGAGGCCGAGCTGTGGAGCCGGATGGGCCGGGCCGACCGCCGCCACTCCCTCGGTGTCGCCCAACGGTCCGAGGCCGCCCTGGGTGACGCGGCCACGCGTCCCGTCATGGCCGCCGCCCTGCTCCACGACGCGGGCAAGGTCGAGGCCCACCTGGGCACCTACGGCCGGGTCATGGCCACGCTGTCGGCCAAGGCCGCCGGGCGGGACACGGCCAACGCCTGGTCGCAGACCCGGGGCATCACCCGCCGGATCGGCCTCTACCTCCGCCACGAGGAGCTGGGGGCCGACCTGCTCCGGCTGGCCGGCTCCGACCCGCTCACCATCGCTCTCGTCGAGCGGTGGTCCGCGCCCGACAGCCCGGTCGGCGAAGCCCTCAAGGCCGCCGACGACACCTGAGGCACGTCGCGCACCTTGTGGGCGGTCAGGGCTCGAGGAGGCCGATGTGGTCCTTGGCCCGCGCGAGGGTGGCGGCCGCGGTGGCGCGGGCCTTGTCGGCTCCGACGGCGAGGAGGCGCTGGGTCTCGGCCGGGTCGGCCTCCAGCTCGCGGAACCGGGTCTGGATCGGGCTCATGAGCTCGATCACGGCGGCGGCGGTGTCGGTCTTGAGCGGGCCGTACTGGGTGTAGCCGGCGGCGGTCTCGTCGGGCGTGCGACCGGTGGATCCGCCCAGGATCGACAGGAGGTTGGAGACCCCAGGCTTGGCCTCGACGTCGTAGCGGACCTCGGACTCGGTGTCGGTGACGGCCCGCTTGATCTTGCGCTCGATCACCGACGGCTCGTCGAGCAGCAGGATCGTCCCCGCCGCGGTGTCCGCCGACTTGGACATCTTCGAGGTCGGGTCCTGGAGGTCCATGACCCGGGCGCCGGCCTTGGGGAACGTCGCCTTCGGGACGGTGAAGGTCGGCCCGTACCGGGAGTTGAACCGCTCGGCCAGGTCGCGGGTGAGCTCGACGTGCTGGCGCTGGTCGTCGCCCACCGGCACCTCGTCGGTGTCGTAGAGGAGGATGTCGGCGGCCATCAGGGCCGGGTAGGTGAGCAGGGCGCCGGAGACGAAGCCGGTCCGGCCCGACTTGTCCTTGAACTGGGTCATGCGCTGGAGCTCGCCGATCGAGGCCGTGCACTCCATCAGCCAGGCCAGCTCGGTGTGCTCGGGGACGTGGCTCTGCACGAACAGGGTGCAGGCCTCCGGGTCGAGCCCCACCGCCAGGAGGACCTGCGACAGCCGGAGCGAGGCGGCCCTCAGCTCGGCCGGGTCCTGGGGCATGGTGAGGGCGTGCAGGTCGACCACGCAGTGGATGGCGTCGGTCTCGTGCTGACGCCGGGCCCAGCCCAGCAGCGCCCCCAGCAGGTTGCCGAGGTGGACGTTGCCGGTCGGCTGGATGCCGGAGAAGACGCGGGTCACGAGGGGCGATGGTAGGGGTCGCCCCGGCCCGGCCCCACGTCCGTTGTCGCCCCAGCCCTCGGTGGGGGGTGCCCCGGGTCCTCCCGTGGGCCCTCGGGGCGGAGGGTGGGGCCATGCACACCGCTCCGCCGCATCCCTCCGATCGCCGAGCGGATCTCCGCCCGGTCCCACCCGGGACCGGCGTCGGTGCCACCATCGCATCGGTGGCGGCCCTGCTGGTGGGGCTGGTGGCGACGGGCACGCTCCTCGTCGTCGCCATGCTCACCTCGCTGTGCGGCCTGTTCGGCGAACAGTGCTCCGAGTCGGAGAACACCACCATCGGCCTCGCCGTGCTCGGAGCCGGCGTCACGTTCATGGGCGTGCCGGTCCTCGTCGCCGTCGCCCGGCGCAACGCGGCGTGGCTCCTGGCCCCGGTGGTGGAGGTGGCGGGGGCCTTCGCCATCCTGTTGATCTTCGAGTGGTACTGAGGCCCTGATGCATCCGACCGAGCTCCGCCCGACCCCCTCGCCCGGGCGCCGCGCCGCCGCTCACGTCGCCTCCGTCCTGGTCCTCCTCGCCTCGGTCGTCGCCGCCCTGGCGCTCGTCGCCGTCGGGTTCAACAGCGCCCTGTGCGGCGACAGCGGGGAGTGCGCGCCGGGGGAGGAGAGCCGGGGCGGCTGGTTGATGCTGCTGGGGCCGGTGGTCTTCCTCGCCACCCCCGTCCTGGTGGCCATCGCCCGCCGCGACGGCCGGTGGCTGCTGGCCCCGGTGGCGATGGTGGCGGTCATGGTGGCGGTCGGCCTCCTCGTGGCGCTGGGGGCGAGTCTCTGACCAGGGTCGGGACGGGGGCGTGGCGGCAAACCACACCGGTGTCATATGCTCAGGGGCGATGACCTATCAGGTGCAGACCCCCGTCTACGACGGGCCCTTCGACCTTCTGCTGCACCTGATCCTGCGCGAGCAGGTCGATCTGTACGAGGTCTCGCTCTCGGCGCTGGTCGAGGCGTACCTGGCCGAGATGGACAAGCTCGACGGCCTCGACCTCGAGGTGGCCACCGAGTTCCTCCTGATCGCCGCCACCCTGGTCGAGCTGAAGGCCCGCCGGCTGCTGCCCGGCGACGCCGACATCGACCTCGACGACGAGCTGGCCCTGTGGGAGGAGCGTGACCTGCTCCTGGCCCGGCTGCTCGACTGCAAGACGTTCAAGGACGCCTCCCAGGTCCTGGCCGGGCTGGCCGACAGCGCCGCCCGCTCCTGGGCCCGCCGGACCGGTCCCGAGGACCGCTTCCTCGACCTCACGCCCGACTGTCTCGACGGGGTCACCCCCGACGAGCTGCGGGCCGCCTTCCTCCGGGCCAGCGCCCCCCGTCCCGTGCCCCGGGTCGACCTCGACCACGTGGCCCCCATCCGCCTCTCGGTGGCCGACGCCGTGGCCGAGCTGGTCGACGAGCTGCCCCGGGTGGGCACCATCGGCTTCCGGGCCCTCACCGCCTCGCTGGTCGAGCGGCTCGAGGTGGTGCTGCGGTTCCTGGCCATCCTCGAGCTGTGCAAGCAGGGACTGGTCGACCTCGACCAGGCCGAGCGGTTCGGCGACATCCGCATCACCTGGACCGGTGGCATCGGCGCCGAGGACGACGACGAGCGGGGCAGCGTGCTCGCCGGTGCCCTGAGCGGCATCGACGACTACGAGGGCTGATGGAGGATCTTCCTCCGGAGACCAGGAGGGCGCTCGAGGCCATCGTGATGGTGGCCGCCGATCCGGTGCCGCCACAGATGCTGGCCCAGCTCCTGGAGGTCTCGGTCGAGCGGGTCGAGGAGGCCTGCGCCGCGCTGGCCGCCGAGTACGAGCAGCAGCACCGGGGCTTCGTCCTGGTCCGCGTGGCCGGTGGCTACCGCTTCCAGAGCCACCCCGAGGCGTCGCCCTACGTCGAGCGCTACGTGCTCGAGGGCCAGTCGGCCCGGCTGTCGAGCGCGGCCCTGGAGACGCTGGCCATCGTGGCCTACAAGCAGCCCCTGTCGCGGGCCCAGGTGGCCTCGATCCGGGGCGTCAACGTCGACGGCGTCATGCGCACGCTGACCCACCGCGGCCTCGTCGCCGAGGTGGCCCGCGACCCCGGTCCGGGCCAGGCCGTGCTCTACGGCACCACCCCGCTGTTCCTCGAGCGGCTGGGGCTCGACGCCCTCGACGACCTGCCCGCCATCGCCTCGTTCGTGCCCGGCGCCGACGTGGTCGAGGCCCTGGAGCACAGCCTCCGGGTCACCCCCGACGAGCCGGTCCCGGCGCCCGCCGAGCCCGGGTCCGAGGACGAGCCCGAGGCCGACGTCGAGCCCGGGGCGCCCGAGGTGGTCGCTGTCCCGGACGATGACGAGCCGGACGAGCCGGAGGAGGAGGTCGGGGAGGCCGACCTCGCCACCCTGGGCGACGCCCAGGACTGGGAGGACCCCGATGCCGGAGGAACCTGAGACCCGCATCCGCCTCCAGAAGGTGCTGGCCCAGGCGGGGCTGGGCAGCCGCCGGGCGTGCGAGGAGATGATCGCCGACGGGCGGGTCACCATCGACGGGCAGGAGGCCCTGCTGGGCGACCGGGTCGACCCCGAGAGCTCGGTGGTCGAGGTCGACGGCGTGCCCATCGGCATCCGGCCCGGGTCCGTCTACTACCTGCTCAACAAGCCGTCCGGCGTGGTGACCACGGCCGACGACCCCCAGGGCCGGCCCGTCGTGATCGACCTCGTGCCGGCCGAGCCCCGGGTCTTCCCGGTCGGCCGGCTCGACCTCGACACCGAGGGCCTGCTGCTGCTCACCAACGACGGCGACCTGACCCACCGGCTCACCCACCCGTCGTTCGGGGTCGAGAAGGAGTACCTGGCCGAGGTCGAGGGCGTCCCGGGCCGGGGCACGCTGCGCCGGCTGCGCGAGGGCGTCGACCTCGACGACGGCGTCACCGCCCCGGCGACGGTCGGCACCGTCTCGCCGTCGGTGCTGCGGATCGTGATCCACGAGGGTCGCAACCGCCAGGTCCGGCGCATGGGCGAGGCGGTGGGTCACCCCGTCCGCCGTCTGGTCCGGACCCGCATCGGCCCCATCACCGATCGGAAGCTCGAGCCGGGCGAGTGGCGCGAGCTCACCCAGACCGAGGTCCGCGCCCTCGAGCGCGCCGCCGCCGAGTCCGCCGAGTCGGACGACTCGTGACCTGGAGGGCGAGCCGCCAGGCGAGTCCGGGGCCCGAGCGGCCCGTCGGTGACGAAGGAGCCGACAAGAGCGGACCAGCACAGATGGATCGTCTCTCCGACGCCCGGTCGACGCCGCCGGACCACGCGGTTCGCCGTCAGGCGACCGCCGGATAGGGTCCCGGACCATGGCCCCTGCGGTGCGAGCCCTCCGGGGCGCCACGACGGTCGACGTCGACACCCCCGAGCACATCGAGGAGCGGGTCGTCGCCCTGCTCGATGCGCTGCTGGCGCGCAACGAGGTCGACCACGAGGACCTCATCAGCATCCTCTTCACCGCCACCGACGACGTGGTCAGCACCTTCCCCGCCACCGCGGCCCGGAAGAGCGGGCTGGGCGACGTGCCCCTGATCTGCGCCCGTGAGCTGGCCATCGAGGGGGGCACGCCCATGTGCATCCGGGTGATGGTCCACCTCACCACCGAGCGGACGCGGACCGGGCTCCACCACGTCTACCTCGAGGGCGCTCGCGGCCTCCGCGACGACCTGCCCGACTAGTGCAGGACCCGCTCCCGATCGAGCCGCTGGCATCGCCTCCGGCCGGGGTCGAGATCCGCGTCCCGGGCGGTCGCAGCATCACCAACCGGGCGCTGGTGGCGGCGGCGCTGGCCGACGGCACCTCGGTGCTCCGGGGCGCCGGCCTGAGCGACGACAGCGAGGCCATGATCGACTGCCTCCGCTCGCTCGGGGCCACGATCGAGGTGTCCGGGACGGACGTGACGGTCGAGGGCGTGGCCGGTCGCCCCACCGGTGACGTCGACGTCTTCACCCGGCTGTCGGGCACGACCTCCCGGTTCATCACCGCCGTGGCCGCCCTGGCCGACGGCCCCGTCCGCATCGATGCCCACCCGCCCATGCGGGCCCGCCCGATGGGCGACCTGGTCGACGCCCTGCGCGCCCTCGGCGTCACCATCGACGAGCGCGGTGAGCCCGGCCACCTGCCGCTGACCGTCACCGGGCCGATCCAACACGACGAGGTCGAGGTCCCGGGGACCGTGTCGAGCCAGTTCATCTCCGGCCTGCTCCTGACGGCGGGCGGGATCCCCGACGCCGAGGGGTTCACCATCCGCATCGGCGGTGACCGGCTCGTGTCGGCGCCCTACACGGTGATGACGGGCCACGTGATGGAGGCCTTCGGCCAGCTGGTCGCCGTCACCGGCCAGTTCGACGTCGTGGGGTCCGGCTACCTGCCCACCGAGTACGACGTCGAGGCCGACGCCGCCACGGCTGGGTACGTCCTCACCGCCGCCGCCATCACCGGCGGCTCGGTGCGGGTGCCGGGCCTGCCGTCGGCGGAGCTCCAGGCCGACGTGGCCCTGATCGGCGTGCTGGCAGCCATGGGCTGCGAGGTCACCTGGGAGGGGCGCGACGTCACCGTCACCGGTCCGCCCGGCGGGCGGCTGACGGGGGGGCTGAGCTTCGATCTCACGGCCTTCTCGGACATGGCGCCGACGGTGGCCGTGCTGGGGGCGTTCGCCGACGGGCCCGTCGAGGTGACGGGCGTGGGGTTCATCCGGGGCAAGGAGACCGACCGGATCGCGGCGTCGGTGGCCGAGCTGCGGCGCCTCGGCGTCGACGCCGAGGAGACGCCCGACGGCTTCGTCGTGCGGCCCGACGGCCCGCCGCGAGGTCCCGCCGTGATCGAGACCTACGACGACCACCGCATGGCCATGTCGTTCGCCCTCGTCGGCCTGGTGGTGCCCGGCATCTCCGTCGCCGACCCCACCGTCGTGGGCAAGACCCACCCCGGCTTCTGGGACGACCTCGAGCGCCTCCGGCACTAGCCGGTCACTCGGTGCCAGGCACCGAGTGACCGGCCGCTACTCGGCGGGCGGGATCCGGTCGAGGAGGTCGAAGGTGAGGCGCTCGTCGACGCCGGGCTGGCGGCGGACGAGCTGCCACTCGGTGGTGGGCAGGTCGGGGAACCACGTGTCGGCGTCGGGGACGTCGACGGCGACGGTGGTGCGGTGCACCCGGCGGACGAGCGGGAGCAGGGCGTCGTAGATCGTCGCCCCGCCGGCGACCACCGGGTCGGGGTCGGTGTCGAGGGCGAGGGCCAGGCCCTCGTCGGGAGAGGTCGCCGCGGTCACGGTGTCGGGCAGGTCGGCGAGCGGCGATCGGGAGACGACCACGATGCGCCGGCCGGGCAGCGGTCGCCCGATCGACTCCCAGGTCAGCCGGCCCATCACCAGGGTGTGGCCCATGGTGATCCGCTTGAAGTGGGCGAGGTCCTCGGTGGCCCGCCAGGGGAGGCCGCCGTCGCGCCCGATGGCGCCGTCCGGAGCGACGGCGACGACGATCGAGATGGTCACACGGTCACACGGCCACGGGCGCGGGCAGGGCCGGGGCCGGGTCGTAGCCCTCGATCACGATGCTCTCGAGGCTGAAGCCGTCGATCTCGGTGACGGCGGGGTCGAGGGTGATGCGGGGGAGGGAGCCGGGGGT